>NZ_JBEXCY010000088.1:0-45074 GCF_040605515.1 Dactylosporangium sp. NPDC005572
GCTTGCGCGGCCTTTCTGCCGTCTGATCCCTTGATCGAATGCGCTCTTCTCGGCATGATGGTGCGTCTCCCACCGCCGACGAGGGCTGGGTGGTCGGCTACCGACAGTCACGAATTCGCCAAGGGCCGGCGCGCGCGACCTGCGGCAGATGAGTGCGGTGCTGTGGTCGGTGCGTCTTGAAGTAGCGATCGAGAGGGTCGGCGTAACGTGCTGGCCGTGGCAGGTGGATGGCACCCGGAAAGCGGGCCTTCGGGCTTCCTCGCAGCAACCATGGACCAGGCACGCCTGGTGCTCGATGCACGGGAAGGCTGGCCGACCTATGACGCAGGTCTTGGGTTTCAGGGCCTGGCCGTAAGTTCTATGTCCGAAACCCCGGAAGGCGAATACCTCGCCGAGATACCAGCAGCTCTCAGCCTGATCTGGGGAGCGCTTACCGACGAGATGGACGCTCCTGGGCGAGGATCGCCGGAGCAGGATGCCGCTGCGGTCCGACACATGAAGCAAGCGGCAGCCGAGTGGCTGAGGGTCGTGGACTCGCCGAAAGACAGAGCTGCCTACCTCGACCGCTGGGTACACGATGAGTGTGGCTACGAACGGAAGCCGTCTGAGACCGGCAGGTCGACAAGGCCGACTTTCTTGTAACGACCGACGCAAACTCGCGGCCTTGATCGCGTGCACTGAACTCGGCACGAGTGCGCACCGGACCGAGCTTCAGAGCCGTAGGAGCGGTGTACCGAGCGTGACGCTCGATGGCGAAGCTGGAACGCCCGGTCGGCGGCATGAGCGGATGTCACACGGTCTGTCTTGCGAACATTGCGACCGGCAGCGACCCAGTGTCGGCTGGCTAGGCACCTCGGTGTTTGGTATCTACGGCTCGGTGGTGCCGCTTGCACGCTCGATCGGGGAAGCGAATCGCTACGCGTCCATCAGCGTGGATGCTCGACGTGAACAGTTCCCAGCCAGGGGCTATCGCTACGTGTGTGGCTCTGTCTGGTGTGGTCACGTGTAGGCGACCGTCGCGTGGTCATCAGCGACCTTTGTCGACGGCGTCCTTTGGTGCGGACAGCGCTTGCCATGAACAGCCGTAGGGGTTGCAGCGTCCTAGTCGTAGCCTCGTAGGGGTGAACGTATCGAACCAAGCCACGCTCGGTGTCGTGCTGGACACCACGGCCATACCGGCTGAGGTCACCGTGGACGGCGAACGGCTGTCAGTCATCGGCTATGTGTGGGAACCCACCACCGAACTGGTCGGGCTCGACAGCGCCGGCGCGGTGTGGTCGTACTGCCCGGACCGGCGCAGTCGGGCGCCGATGAACTCCTCCGTTGCCGCGCTACGCCGCTTCATCGACCTGTTCGGGGAGTTCTTCGCGGCCACCGACGATCCGCCGCCAGCGACGTACACGGCCGAGCAGATGACTGAGAAACTTGCCGCGTTCCGGCGTGGCGAGATCAAACCTGCCGTCCGTAAGCCGGACAACCGTACTGCCCGCATCAAGCACCTCAAGAAGACTTTACGGGAGATCGACAGACCCGCCGTCGACACCGGGTGGTGGTCGCTCGTCCTGGAACAGGTCGACGACGGGATCCTGTAACGAACCGCCGCAGCTCCTGACGCCACTGGCCGCCCCCGACCGCGCGTGACGACGCTTCTTGTGACGCCCACCTGACGCTCGATGCTCGGCACGAGCGCGCAGCGGACCGTGGGTCAGGGCCAGCCCGAGCGGCGTACGAGGCGTGACGATCACACCGCGTTGTGCGACACCCGCAATCGCCTGGCGATCTCCGGGACCGGCACGTCCTGCGCGAACAACGCCGCCGCCTGCAACCGGACCGCTTCACGTCGGGCCCGGCCTTCGGCCGTCAGCCCACGACCGTCGGGATAGCGCACCCGAACCCAATACGCCGCCCATCGACTGCCGACACGCCGCTCCAGCCTCGATCTAAACCTGACGATTCAATCTCTGTAGCACCGGAGAACGACGGCCCCAGCCGCCGCTGCCCCCGACCGCGCGACACGACGCACAGTGCGGTCGCCCGGCGAGCACCACAATGGTTCTTATGTAGCCGTCCGGTCGTACAGGTCCGGCTTACGCCGGCGTCCGTAGGATGGACCACCCGACGCCGAGGACAGGAGACGAAGTGGTGGCCAAGCCCGGCGGAGTGTTCTGCATGGAAGGCAACTGGGACGACAACCTCGCCGAACGTGGTTCGGTGCTGCCGACATTGGACCTGCTCGAGCGCCTTGGTGCCATCCGGTACATCCACCGCGACACCGCCACCCCGCAGGAGATGCGTTACTACGCTGAGACCTGGCTGACGCGTAAGTACGCGGCCTACCACGTCGGGTTCTTCGCCCTGCATGGTGCACCAACCAAGTTGCACCTGTCCGATGCCCACACGGTCGGGCTTGCCGAGCTGGGCAGCTGGATGAGCGGGCGGTGCGAGGGTAAGCGACTCTATTTCGGCAGTTGCTCGGCGCTGCGCGCCTCCGACACGACACTCACCGAGTTCCTGCGCGAGACCAGGGCCGCGATGGTCTGTGGCTTCACCAAGGAGATCGACTGGATCGAGTCCGCGGCGCTGGAGACGGTGGTGCTCAACAATCTCGTCAATGGCACCCGGGTCGACAGCGTGGAGCGGCTGATGAAGACCGTCCGGTGGGCGCCACTGGCGCAGCACCTCGGGTTCCGCGTGGTCTACCCCAACGGCCGCTCCACCTGACCGGTAGCGGCCGCGATAAGGAGATCTGGCCATGACATGCGGGGCGTTGCGGTCATCGTCGACGCTCCTAACTGTCGGTACTTGCCTCAGTCGCCCGCGGCCGTGTGGTGGTGGTGCGCCTCGGGTCGCGCCGAACGGATCGGGCATCGGCCCTGTTGCTTGTGCCTACCGCTGATCACCTTGGAAAACCACCGTCAGGCGCAGTCGCAGTCGGTCACCCGGGTCGCCGAGGTCAGGCACGAGGGTGAACTGCCATGCACGACGCCTGCCGCTGACGCAGCCGGTCAGCAAGTCCACCCGGAGCGCCGCTACAAACGCGATAAGGAAAGCCGGTGATTGAGCCAGCTCTGCCAGGACGATCTCGACTCGACCTCGTCATTCCACAAGGGCGTTTGGTAGTCGCCCGGCTGGTGACCGGAGCCGGACCAGCCTGCGTTCATGGCACGAGGCGGGTGACCGCCCGGGCATGACGTGCGAGTTGCGCTCTCTCCGCCATCACCCGCGCGGCTCCGCAGGGATCCGCGCAGCTCGGCGCGGACCAAGAAAAGTGGAGGATTTTGCGATGGCTCATGACAGATTGGGTGACCCGCTTCCTGGCAGCGCTCAGGGTGGAGGGCCCGGCGAACGTCGTTGGCCATGACATCGGCGGTGCGCTTGCTTAGCACCTCCTTGTCGTCCGTCCCGGTGAGATCGTGGTGTGAGCCCTCGCCCCGGTGAACTCGGTGACATACGACTCGTGGCCGGTGCCAACCGTGGCCCGAATCCGTGATCCTGCCGTCGTCGCCGCGACGTCGGCGCCGGACATGGTCGCCGCCAGGCGCCGGGCGTTAACGGCAGGACTCATGCGGCCGGCGACAGAGACGGAGCTGGCCGACCATGTCTCTCCCTGGTCCGACCCTCGGGTGGCACGCTCCTGGATGGCCCTGGCTGGGGCGGCACACGGCGACTACACGCAAGGTCTCGTCGCCGGTCTGGGCGAGTCCACCGTTGCGGAGCTGCTGGTATGGGGAGAGGACAACCCGTTCCAACGCATTGAATACGCCGAGCGGTTCGTGGCAGAGATCCCGCAGTCGCGCCTGGTCCGGGTGGCGAGGGCCGGCCACATCCCCATGGAAACGATCCCGCCGGAGTCGCGCGGGCGCGCGCCGAATTCTTCCATCCCTAGGCCACCCGGATGGGTACTGCCTGCGTGGTGTCGGTCGCGGGCGCCGACGAGGAAGCCGATACGAAGCCTCCGGGGCGGCCGCGGCCTTCGCCTCACCCGTCGCTCCGCCCGCTGGGCGCCCGCGGCGGCATTACGGTGGGAGCATGAAGGCTGCGGTACTCGACGACGTGGGTGTCCCGCCGCGCTTCGGGGACTTCGCCGAACCCGAACCCGGCGAGGGTCAGGTCGTGGTGGATGTGGCAGCCGCCGGCGTGAACCACCTGGACCTGGCCAAGGCTTCCGGCTCGTTCTACACCGGGCCACCGCCGATTCCGTCCGTGGTCGGGTCCGACGGAGTCGGTCGCACGGCCCACGGCCGTCGCGTCTACTTCGACGCCCCAGTGGCTCCGTACGGGTCCTGGGCCCAGCGGACCCTGGTGCCCGACACGGACCTGCTCGACGTGGCCCCCGGTGTGGACGACGCCACCGCGGCCGCGTTGGGCAACACCGGCCTGGCCGCCTGGCTCGCCCTGAGCTGGCGCGCCAGGCTGCAGCCGGGCGAATCGGTGCTCGTCCTCGGCGCGACCGGAGCGGTGGGTACCGTCGCGGTCCAAGCCGCCAAGGCCCTGGGCGCCTCCCACGTGATCGCCGCCGCCCGCGACCCGGAGCGCCTGCAGTGGGCACGCCAACACGGCGCGGACGCCACCGTGGTCCTCGCCGCCGGCACCGACCTGCCGTCCACCTTCCGTCAGGCGGCCGGCGACCACGGGATCGATGTCATCATCGACCCGCTGTGGGGCGAACCAGCCCTGGCGGCCATGCAGGCCGCCACACCCGGCGCACGTCACGTCCAGATCGGCGCATCCACCGACCCCACCATCAACGTCCCCGCGGCCGTGATCCGCGCCGCCGAACTGGAGATCCTCGGGTTCGTGGTCTTTCGCGCCCCGCTGCAGGCACGGCGCGACGCATACCGAAGCCTCACCGAACGCGCTGCCCGCGGCGAGATCGCCGTCGACGTGATCCGGCTACCGCTGGCCGACGTGGCGAGCGCCTGGGAGCAGGAACAGCACGGCGCACACGCCCGGCTGGTCCTGACACCGTAGCGCCCGCGCCACAGTCAGCTCGGTCTTGATCCGGCCGTCCGGGACCTGTTAGCGGCCGAATACCGGGGCGCAGCCGGGAGAGCGCGGCCTGCCAGCGAGGGCATCCGGCGGCCGGTGGTTCGCGGTGTCCCGATACGGGAATTCCTTGCTCACCGGCCTACCATCGCTGCTGTTGTCGCGCCGGGAGGTTGCCGGCGTGGGCGTCGCGCCGGGAGGGTCAGGGAGCGATGTGGACCGCCATGTTGAGGCGCTGTTCGAATCCCAGCCCACCGGACATGGCAGCGTTCTGAAACCCCACAGGCCACGCCGACGGCACCCTCCACCCGGACCTGACGGTGGACGACATCGCGCTGCTGCTCCACTCGGCCCCGGACGCCCAGTCCCCACCCCCAGAACGCACCCGCTGGGTCGAACTGGCTTGTCGCGCGCTGCGAAGCCCGTGACATCGGACCTACCGGTTGAGTACCACGGTGCGTTCGTGGCGCCTTCCGTCCCAGACGACCCGACCGTGACCGAACGCTCGGACGATCTCGGTGGTCGACCCCACGACCCGCGTCGCAAGTCAGGCGTTGCGGGCGAGTGTGCCCGGCGCTGGATGGGTACGGGCCAACTATGTGTGGAATTGTCGGGTGGGTCGCGTATGACCGGAATCTTGTCCATGAGCAGTCGGCGCTCCGGGTCATGACGGCCACCGCCGCGCTCCGCGGACCCGATGCCGAAGGGCTTTGGCTCGATCAGCACTGCGGCTTCGGCCATCGCCGGCTGGCCGTGATCGACCTGGCGGGCGGCGTTCAGCCCATGCTCGCCGAAGAGGACCGGCAGCCGACCGTCGCCCTCACCTACAGCGGGGAGGTCTACAACTACCGGGAGCTGCGCGCGCTCGGGCACGACTTCCGGACCGACTCCGACACCGAGGTCGTGCTCCACGCCTACCTCGAGTGGGGCGAGGGTCTCGCCGAACGGCTCAACGGCATGTACGCCTTCGGGGTGTGGGACGGCCGCCAGCAGCGCCTGTTGCTGGTCCGGGACCGGATGGGGGTGAAGCCGCTGTGCTTCCATCCGACGCCGGACGGGGTGCTCTTCGCCTCGGAGCCGAAAAGTATTCTGGCCCATCCGGACGTGTCGGCCGAGGTGGACCTTGACGGGCTGCGGGAGCTGCTGGCGCTGGTGAAGACGCCGGGGCACGGCGTTTATCGCGGGGTGCACGAGGTCCGGCCGGGCCACGTTGTTGTCGTTGACCGGGACGGTACTCGGACGCGCCGCTACTGGGGGCTGTCGGCGCGGCCGCATCCGGACGATCTCGACACGACCGTACACACCGTGCGAGACCTGCTGGAAGACATCATTCGTCGGCAGTTGATCGCGGATGTACCGCTGTGCACCCTGCTGTCCGGTGGGCTCGACTCGTCGGCGGTCACCGCGCTCGCCGCTCTCGGGTCGCGGGAGCAGGGGCTCGGGCCGGTGCGCTCGTTCGCGGTCGACTTCGTCGGGCAGACTGAGCACTTCCACCCGGACGCGATGCGGCCGGAGCCGGACACGCCCTACGTCCACGAGGTCGCCAAGCACGTCGGCTCCCAGCACGCCGACATCGTGTTGAACAGCGGCGAGTTGACGGATTCGTTGTACCGCACGGAGGTCATGGTCGCCAACGACATCCCGACCGGCCTCGGCGACCTCTACACCTCCTTGTTCTTGCTCTTCCGCGCGGTGCGGGAGCACTCCACCGTCGCGTTGTCCGGCGAGTCGGCGGACGAGGTGTTCGGCGGGTACCGCTGGTTCCACGACCCCACCGCGGTCAACGCCAACGGGTTCCCCTGGCTGACCGCGCTGCCGGATCGACCGGGCGGCACACAGGGGCTGTTCGCCCCGGAGTTGGAGCGCGCGCTGGATCTGCACGGGTACCGGGACGCCGCCTACCGGCAGGCACTGGCCGAGGTCGATCACCTGCCCGACGAGTCGCCGGCCGAGCACCGGATGCGCGAGATCTCCTATCTGCACCTGACCCGATTCCTGCAGACCCTGCTGGACCGCAAGGACCGGATGAGCATGGCGCACGGGCTGGAGGTCCGAGTGCCGTACTGCGACCACCGGCTGGTGGAGTACGTCTACAACACGCCGTGGTCGATGAAGGCATTCGACGGCCGGGAGAAGAGCGTGCTGCGCGCCGCCGTCGCCGACCTGCTGCCCGAGTCGGTTCTGCGCCGGCAGAAGAGCCCGTACCCGTCGACGCAGGATCGGGTGTACGAACGAACGCTGCGCCAGTCGTTGACCGAGGTCGTCGACGACCCGCAGGCACCGATCGCGGAGCTGATCAACCCGCCGCGGGTCCGGGAGACGCTGGCTGCCCCGCTGGAGGAGAGCGGGTTCGGGATGAGCCGGCGCTCGGTCGAGCTGCTGCTCGGCCTCAACCTGTGGCTGCGCCGCTACCCGGTCCGGCTGGCGCTTACCTGATCGAGACATGAGAAAGGGCTCCCGTCCGACCTGGACAGGGGCCCTTTGCGGTGCTGGCTACAGGCCCGCGCACTGGCCGGAGCCCGGCCCCTTGACACCGTTGGGCCGGCCGGGTTGTAGGTCTTCGGGTCGCGTCAGCCCCTGTCCCTGGAGACCCGCCGCCACGAAACTGCCCATTGAAAGGACGTGTACTGGCAGCCGCGGTCGGGGTGGAAGATCAGCCCATCGGCGGGCCGCCGACGTTGCAGGGCGTTGGTGAGAGCGGCGCCCGATCGTGCGGTCACCACGCCGGCACAACTCGACGATCTCGGCCTTGAACTCCGCCGTAAACGCACGACGAGGCCGGGACCGCTTCTTTCCCATGCTCTCCATGATGAAGGACATCCTCCCGGAGCCCACAGGCTCCTCATCTCAGATGTCCGTCAAAACGGGTCAGGTCCAGCACCGGATGTGTCGGCAGCGCTCGGGGGCGACCCGTAGAGGCCGGGACGGTGCGATGAGCGATCATGGTCGTATGGATTTTCGCCTGACCATTCCGTCGCTTGCTGGGCGACACCGATGAACAGCCGCGCGCGAGGGGCCGACTCGTCGGTCCGCTGGGTGCCGATTGCCGGGCTTACCGAACTTGCCCGCGCACTGTTGGGCGAGCGGCGCGGTGATCGGGATGTCATTCCGGCGCGCGTCGGCGACCGTGTCACCGCCCTTGCGAAGCAGTGGGCCGCGCACGGGTTCACCCCCGAAACGGTGCATCCCTGGATGGATCTCGAGCCGGCAGCCGCAGCGCTGCTGGCTGCGCGGGGCATCAGCCCGGCATCGTTGCAGCAGCACATCGTCGCCACACAGGCGGGCAACACCAGCCTGTGGCGGGCTGTCGCGTCCGGCGCACTGTCCGCGGCGGACGCCGTCAACCAACTCGACGCGGCGAGTCCGCCGGTACCGACCGCCGTCGCTCCCGCGCCGTCACCAGTTGTACCGGTTGTATCGGCGATGGCCCCGGCACCGGCGGTGTTCTCCCATCCGGTCGCGGCGCCCGACCCGGACAACACCGACCGCCGCCGCAGATCAATGCCAGCACAGACACCGTTCCGCGCCTGATGCTTCGGCACCGCCGCCACAACCTGTCGGGCTCGTAAATCCGGTCTCGGCTACGCTGCCTGCGAATATTTCTTTGATCAGTCCGCCCAGGATCAGGCGCGTCGGACCCGGGCGGTGTTGACGCGCTGGTGGTGGCGTGGCGGGCCCGGATGCGAGGCGCAGGTCGCGGCGGCGGTGAATTCGGTGGGCACGCCGTCGATGGTGAAGGAGTCGGTGAGTCCGGGCAGTATGCCGGCGACGAGGTTGATGTTGCGGGCGCGGTCGTAGCTTCGGCACGAGGTGAGAAGCAGATCGTCGTCGTCTGGAGCGATCCAGCGACTGCGGGCATTTCCGGGCCAGCCGGAAGTGGCGCTGATGTGCGCGTCGAGGTTGAGCAGGATCCCGGGGTGCGCAGGACGGCGCCCAGGCGCACCAGCGGCCGCAACCGACGCAGCACAATGGTCGGAACGAGATGCAGCAGCGCCGGCAGAAACACCCGGAAGCTCGGTTCGAACCGGGGCCTGTCGTTGCCGAGATGCCGCTCCAAGACGGTGATCTGGTGGCGCAAGGCCAGGATCACGATCGATCATCATGTCGCGGCGATCGCCGGCCGCACGAGAGGTCGACACGACCGACCACTGTCGACACCCAGGTCCGCCCGTGCGTCGGCTCCCACCAGGGCGGATGGGGTTTCGGCACGTGCAAGGAACGAACGTCAAGACGACGACATCCGATCAGAGCAGGAATCCGTTCGGCAGAACATCGGTTGGGTCCAGGCTGTACTGAGCAGTGCCGGTGACCCACGCCCGGCCCGAGATCCACGGCAGGACGCCTTGCACTCCTGCGACAGAGGTCTCGCCCACAAGCCGGCCAATGAAGTGGGTACCGAGGAAAGACTCGTTGACGAAGTCGGTGTCGAGCGAGAGCATCCCCCGCGCGTGCAGCTGCGCCATCCGCGCTGCGGTTCCAGTCCCACATGGCGACCGGTCGAACCAGCCAGGGCTGATCACCATGGCATGCCGCGAGTGCCCGCCGGTAGCGCCAGGTGCGAGCAGTTGCGCATGCCTCAACTCGACGAGCTCGCCAGAGGGATGGACGGGCGGCTGCTGGTCGACGATCGCCGCGAGGACCGCGAGGCCGGCCTGGAGGATGTCCCGACGCGCATCGCGGGTGAACGGCAACCCGAGCTGAGCGAGCTCGAGGATCGCGCAGTAGTTGCCGCCGTACGCGAGGTCGTAAGTGATCCTTCCGTAGCCTGGCACAGTGACGGTTAGGTCGGTCGCGGCGCAGAACGATGGCAGCCCGCTGATGGTGACCCTGCGCGCGCTGCCGTCGCTTACCTCGACCTCGGCGACGACCAGGCCGGAAGGCGTGTCGAGCCGGATCGTGGTGATCGGCTCCACGACGTTGACCATTCCGGTTTCGACCATGACCGTCGCCACGCCCATGGCCCCGTGTCCACAAGCCGGGACGCTTCCCTCGACTTCCATGTAGAGGACGCCAACATCCGCGTCCGGGCGGGTGGACGGTTGCAGTAGCGCGCCTGACATCGCCTCGTGTCCGCGAGGCTCGCACATCAGGAACGTCCGCAGGTCGTTCATATGCTCAAGGAAGTAGCGGCGGCGTTCCGACATGGACTCGCCAGGAAGAGCGCCCACGCCTCCGACCACGACGCGGGTCGGCATCCCTTCTGTGTGCGTGTCGACCACATGGATAAGTCTCGAAGTTTTCAACGACGCCTCCTGCTTCGTGGGGCTGGCGGTAACGTTCGATATCGGCAGGAATCCTCGGCGTAGCGGGGAATCTGGGTAACTTGGCGATGGGCTGTCGGGCCCAGTACCTCGTCGCGCGAGAGGTGGCCCGACCCGTGCGCCTGCGCGACAGGACCGTAGACCACCGAGCCGTCGCAGGTGTCGCGGAGCGGCGAGCGCTTGAGGCAGGTGCCCGGCGGCCGTAGCCCACCGACGCGGGCGGGGTTGACGCCAGTCCGGCCGGGCACCCGTTCTGTCTCAGGCGAACGCCTGCGTGAGCTTCATCAGCGCGAGGTCGCGCGCCTCGACGTGTTCGGCCCATTGGTCGCGGGGCAGCCGCTCCGCGAGGGCCGCCGCGACCTCCTCGACCAGGTCGGCGGTTAGCTGGCCGTGGTCGCCGCGCTCGGCGCCCATGCGGGCGTAGGCGGGGCCCATCACCTGGGCGTGGCGCCGGATACCGCCCCGCGTGTTGAGCTCGGCGGTCGCGAACGGGCCGAGGATCGACCAGCGGCGGCCGAGGCCCTGCGACACCACCACGTCGATGTCGTCGGGCGAGGCGACCCCGTCCCGCACGAGAGCGTAGGCCTCGCGGAGCAGAGCACCTTGCAGGCGGTTGAAGACGAAGCCCTCGATCTCCTTGCGGACCAGCACCGGGATCATGCCGGCCGAGGACAGCAGCGAACGGGTGCGCTCGACCAGGAGCGGGTCGGTGAAGGGGGCCGGGACGAGTTCGGCGACCGGCAGGAGGTAGGGCGGGTTGCCGGGGTGCACGACCAGGCAGCGGGAGCGGCCGGAGAGCGTGGCGGCGAACCGGGACGCGGGGATCATTGAGGTGGAGCTGGCCAGCACGCAGGACGGCCGGACCAGGCCGTCGAGCGACGCGAACAGCGACCGCTTCACCTCGAGATCTTCGACCACGCACTCCTGCACGTGGTCGGCGTCGGCAACCGCTTCCTCAAGGGATCCAGCAACCGAAACACTCAGCGAACCCTCGAGCAGCCCGAACGACCGCAGCATGGCGGCGCGCTGCTCGACCTCGGCAACAGCGTCTGAAAGCCGGGCGGAAGACACGTCGTGCATGACCACCGAGTGGCCGGCCCGGGCGAAGACGATCGCCCAGGCCACCCCGATGCTGCCCGCGCCGACGATCGCGATCCGAGTCACGACGGGTTCTTCCGCTGGTACGCCCGCCAGGTCGTCGCCCACCGGTTCGGGTCGTCCAGCGACGCCCCATTGATCTGCGCGACGACCTGGTTGTGCGGGGCCGACTTCACCAGTTCCGGATCCCGCCGACCTTCTTCCAGCACATGCGCCAGTACGTCGATCCACTCGTCGATCTCCTCAAGTGACCAGGCCTCGCCCGCTTCAGGGGTGAACGGCTCCGGCACGATCCACGGCTCGTGGCTGAGCCAGAACGCGTCGATGCCGTAGTCGGTCATCCGGTTCTGCACGTCCAGGACGCTGACGCCGGTCTCCTCGGTGTACTTCTCGAGGCTCATCCGGGTCATCTCGAGCCGGTGCTTGGTCAGGTGGTCGAACGACTTGGTGACGCCCGGGATGGCCAGCAGCCGCTTCTCCATATAGTTGTTGGCAAGCACGGAGATGTCGGCGGCTTCCTTGATGCCGTCGAGGCCCATCGACAGAAGCCACGAGTATGCCTTCATCACCTGGTTGGCGTTGCCGAGGTATTCGCGGACGCGACCGACCCCGGTCGGGTTCTCCATCCGCCGGTACGACCCGCCCTCCTCGAAGATCAGCGGCCCGGGCAGAAACGGGATCAACTTTGCGGTGCAGCCATAGGCGCCGACGGCCGGTCCGCCGCCGCCCTTGGCCACGCCGAAGGTCTTGTGGAGCATGAACATGCACGCGTCGAAGCCGAGCTCGGCGGCGCGGATGCGGCCCATGACGCCGTTGAAGTTGGCGTGGTCGTAGAAGCACAGGCCGCCGGCCTCATGCACGATGTCGACCCACTCCTTGATGTGCGGGTTGTAGATGCCCATGTCGTCGGGGTTGTTCAGCATGAGCGCGGCAGTGCGGTCGGTGACCGCCGCTTTCAAGGCGGCAACGGAGGCGTACCCGTCCTGCTCGACGGGCAGTGTGATGACGTTGAACCCGGCTGCGGCCGCGGTCGCCGGGTTGCACGGGTGGGCCTGGGCGGTGGTGATGATGTCGCGGCGCTGGGCCAGCTCGCCCCGCGACTCGTGGTAGGCGCGAGTGACCACGGCGTGCACGTACGCGGCCGCGGCGCCGCCGCCGGCCTGGAAGATGAAGCGGTCCATGCCGGACAGCTGCCGCAGCATCAGGTCGAAGCTGTGGATGCCCTCGAGCAGGCCCTGGATGGTCGAGTCGTCCTGGTCGGGGTGGACCTCGGCGAGCCCGTCCAGCGCGGCGAGCTGTTCGTTGACCCGCGGGTTGTACTTCATCGTGCAGGTGCCGAAGAGGCTGATGCCGACCATGCCCATCGTCTGCTGCGACAGGTGCAGGTAGTGTCGCAGTACCTCGGGCTCGGACACCTCGGGCAGCGCCGGGGGCGTGTCGCGACGCAAGGCGGAAGGCAGCGAGACCGGGTCGCCGAACGCCGGTGGGGGCACGGTGCCGCGCCGGCCGGGGCCGCCCATCTCCATGATGAGGGCCTCGCTCCAGACGGGCGCGTGGTACTTGCGGATCATGCGATCACCTCGGAGAGCGCGTCGGCCAGGGTCTCGATGTCGTCGGCGGTGTGCAGTTCGGTGACGCAGTAGAGCGCGGCTTGACCCAACTCGGGGAAATCGGAAGAGAGGTCCTTGCCGCCGAAGATGCCCCGGGATAGCAGGGCCGCGTTGACTTCGGCGACGGTCTTGCCGGTATCGCTGAAGTCGACGACGAACTCCTTGAAGAAGCCGGGCCACCGGACCCGTACGCCATCAACAGACGCGAGACGGGCGGCGGCCGCGGTGGCGTTGCGCAGGATGGTGTCGCCGATCTCGGCGAAGCCGGAGGGGCCCATCAACGACATGTAGACCGCGTTGGCGATCGCCCACAGGTAGACCGAGTTGCCGGTCCAGTCGTTGCCGTCCTCGCGGGAACCGTAGGAGGACTGGTGGAACAGCGTCATGCCGAACGCGCGCTCGCCGGGCACGATCGTGTCGGCGATGCTGACCTGCAGCGTCGGGTACTCGCGCGCATAGCGCTCCTCGTCGCGGGTGGCGATGAACCCGCCCGCGCCACCACCGGCGTTGAGGTGCACGCCGAGCGGCTGGGTCGAGCCGACGACGATGTCGGCGCCCACCTGCGACGGCGGCTTGAGCACGCCGAGGGTGATCGGGTCGACGCCCACCACCGTCTCGGCGCCGGCGGCCCGCGCGGCGGCGGCGATCGCGGCGAGGTCGGCCTCGATCACCCCGAGGTAGTTGGGCGTCTCCAGATACACAGCTGCAACGTCCGGGCCAACCGCATCGAGCGACAGCAGACCTGTCGCCGGATCAAACGGAACGGTTTCCAGGCGAAGCCCGCTCCCGCAGTAGGTCCGAATGACCGCAAGTCGTTCGGGCCCGACCGACCCCGCCACCAGGATCGTTCCCCGGCCGGTCAGCCGCGCGGCCATCCGCACCGCGTGCCCGGCGGCGGCGCCCCAACTGTAGACCGGCAGCCCGACGAACTCCATGCCGACCAGCTCGCCGAGCTGGGAGGCGTATTCGAACCAGGCCTGGTTCCGGCCGTGGTCGGAGGATGGGGTGCCCCAGACGGGGGTAAGGAACTCGGCCCGGTTGACGATCTCGTCGCACAGCGCGGGCACGTAGTGGCGGGCATAGCCGGCGCCGAGGAAGCTCAGGTTGTCGGCGGTGTTGTCGTTGCGCTTGAGCAGCCGCCGGATCTCCCGCCGCACGCTCGCCTCAGCGCGCACGCCGGCAGGCAGGTCGATCGGCGTCGTGCCGAGGTGGTCCGCCGGGATCTGCTCGAACAGCACGTCCACGTCGCTGATCCCGAGGGCCTCCAGCATGGCGGCCTTGGCCTGCGGCGCGGAGTTCGGCATGTAGGGATGGGCCATCATGCTCCTTCTACGATTCTGAGGACTGTGCTGTGCCCTCGCGCGGTGCGGACCTTGCGATAACCGGTGAAGCTCTCAGCAAGGGAATCGAGATCTACGCGCAGCACGGGCGGGTCGAGCGCCGCAACTTTGCCGGCGGATGCGAGGATCTGCAGGTCGTCGACGGTGGCGAGGACGGCCGGGCTGAGCTGCTGGTTGCCGCGCCCGAGCAAGAATCCCTGCCCGCCGACGACACCGAGGATCAGACCCGGCGCGCCATGCTCCCCGATCAGCGACAGCAGTTCCTGCTCCGAGGCATCAAGAGCCAGGAGCCTTCCTTCGTACGTCACGTCAACGCCCAATGGCGAGGAGGGCAGACCGAGGGCGTGGCTGACGTGGGCGACGGTGGTCCCGGGTCCGAGCAGATACATCTTGTGCGGCCTCAGTTCGGCGGCGACCTCGCGGCCGAGGCCTTCCAGACTTCCATCCACAATGGACTGGACCGCCTTGGCCCGCTGCAGCGCAGCACCGGCGGCCGGGACCGGCGCAACACCGTACAGCACCACGCCGCCGCCGGGATCGCGGTCGACCACCTCGGCGTCGACCAGCCGTGACGGGTCGGCCAAGAACCGGGCCGCCGCCTCCCCCGCCAGCTCCGGCGTCGCGGCGAAGACGCCGGAGTGCATCTTCACTCCGGCCGGGATGCCGAGTATCGGGACGGCCACAGCGGCTGATACGACGTCGCGGGCGGTGCCGTCGCCGCCCGCGAACAGGATGAGCCCGGCTCCCTTGGCAACAAGATCGCGTACGGCATCAATGGTGTCGCCGGCGGAGGAGCCGGCGGCGAAGGAGGCCTCGAGCACCTCGGCGTCGGGAGCCAGCGACTGCAATCGATCAAGCGCGCGGCGGGCCCGACCCGGTGCGACCGGGGTGGCACCTCGCCTGAGCGCCTCGGCGTATGCGTCGGGACCGTCAGTGCCGTGCAGACCGACCCGGCCGCCCATTCCGGCGACCGGGTTGACCACAACACCGATCAGCATCCCCATCCCTACAGCAGCTTCAGGTCCGCGGCGACGTCGTCGAGGGCCTGGCGGGTCAGGGCGGCCATCCGGTCGATCTCGCCGTCGGTCACGACGAACGGTGGGGAGAAGGAGATGGTGTCCGACGCCGGCAGGGCCCGGGTGATGACGCCGAGCTCGCGGCTGCGCTTGACAACGGCGGTGGAGACCTTGCCGGTGGGGTCGAACGCGGTCATCGGGTCCTTGGACTTGACGAACTCGACCGCGCCGAGCAGGCCGTAGCCGCG
Source organism: Dactylosporangium sp. NPDC005572 (assembly GCF_040605515.1). Taxonomy (NCBI): domain Bacteria; kingdom Bacillati; phylum Actinomycetota; class Actinomycetes; order Micromonosporales; family Micromonosporaceae; genus Dactylosporangium; species Dactylosporangium sp. NPDC005572. The sequence continues at coordinate 15,560 of NZ_JBEXCY010000088.1, forward strand.
GATCTCGCCGACGAGCGGGTGGCCCGCGAACTCGGCGCGGAGGCGCTCGGCCAGGTGGTCGCCGCGAGCCTTGGCCTGGTGGCGCAGCCCGTCGCGTTCGATGATGTCGAGGTTGGTCAACGCGGCTGCCGCGGCGAGCGGGTGGGCGGTGTAGGTGTAGCCGTGGCTGAACAGGCCGAACTTCTCCGAGCCCTCGAGCACGACGTTCCACACGTGGTCGGAGACGATGACGGCCGACAGTGGGACGTACGCCGAGGTGATGCCCTTGGCGACGGTCATCAGGTCGGGCTGGATGCCGTAGACGTTGCTGCCGAACTCCTCGCCGGTGCGGCCGAAGCCGGTGACCACCTCGTCGGCGATGAGCAGTACCTCGTAGCGGCGCAGCACCTCCTGGATGGCCGGGAAGTAGGAGGCGGGCGGCACGATGACGCCGCCGGCGCACTGGATCGGCTCGGCGATGAACGCGGCGACGGTGTGCGGGCCCTCGCGCAGGATGGTCTGCTCGAGCTCGTCGGCGAGGCCCTGTACGAACTGCGCCTCGGTCTCGCCCGGTTTCTGCTCCCACAGGCTGTGCGGGGCTCGCACATGCTTGATCATCGGCAGCGGCAGGTCGAAGCCGGCGTGCATGCCGGGCAGCCCGCACAGGCCGGCCGACATGATGGTGACGCCGTGGTAGCCACGGCTCCGCGATATGATCTTCTTCTTCTGTGGGCGGCCCAGGACGTTGTTGTAGTACCAGACCAGCTTCACCTGGGTGTCGTTGGCGTCGGAGCCGCTGTTGCCGAAGAACACCTTCGACATTTCGCCGGGCGCCATGGCGATGAGCCGCTGGGCCAGCTGCGCGACCGGCTCGTTCCCCATTGAGGCGAACGTGTGGTAGTACGGCAGCTTCAGGGTCTGCTCGCGCAGCGACTCGGCCATCTCGGCGTTGCCGTAGCCGATGTTGACGCACCACAGCCCGGCCATCGCGTCGAGGTATTCCTTGCCGCGGGTGTCGGTCAGGGTCGAGCCTTGGCCCTTGACGATGGTCAGCGGGCCGTGGTCCGCGTGCTCCCGTGCGTTGGTGAACGGGTGGAAGACGAAATTCTTGTCGACATCTTCGATGGTCATCGGTTTAAGCACTTCCATGGGCTAGTTGATGCACAGGTACTTGATCTCGGTGAACTCGTCGATGCCGTGCAGGGAGCCCTCGCGGCCGAGGCCGGACTCCTTGACACCACCGAAGGGCGCGCCCTCGTACGAGATCAGTCCGGTGTTGACGCCGACCACGCCGAACTCCAGGGCCTCGCCGACCCGCCACGTGCGGCCCAGGTCGGTGGTGAAGAAGTAGGCGGCCAGGCCGAACGGGGTGTCGTTGGCGATCGCGAGGGCCCCGTCCTCGGTATCGAACTTGATGACCGGGGCGACCGGGCCGAACGTCTCCTCGCGGCAGATCAGCATGTCGCGGGTGACGCCGGTGAGCAGGGTCGGGGTGAAGAACGTGCCGCCGAGCGGGTGCCGCTCGCCGCCGGCTTGCACCGTTGCGCCACCGGCCACGGCGTCGGCGATGTGCCGCTGCACCTTCGCCACGGCGTCCTCGGTGATCAGCGGGCCCTGCTCGGAGCCGGACTCGAAGCCGTTGCCGACCCGTAGCGCCTCGATCGCCTGCTGGAACTTCGCGACGAACGCGTCGTGGATGCCGGACTGCACGATGACCCGGTTGGCGCAGACACAGGTCTGGCCGGCGTTGCGGAACTTGGAGGCCATCGCCCCGGCCACGGCAGTGTCGACGTCGGCGTCGTCGAAGACGATGAGCGGGGCGTTGCCGCCGAGCTCGAGGGCGACCTTCTTGACCGTGCTGGCGCTCTGGGCCATGAGCAGCTTGCCGACCTCGGTGGAGCCGGTGAAGCTGAGCGCCCGGACCGCCGGGCTCTCGGTGAGCAGCCGGCCGATCGTCGGCGGGTCGCCGGCGATGACGTTGAGCACGCCGGCCGGGATGCCGGCGCGGTGGGCCAGCTCGGCGAGGGCGGTCGCGGACAGCGGCGTCTCCTCGGCCGGCTTGATGATCATCGGACAGCCGGCGGCGAGGGCCGGGCCGGCCTTGCGCAGGATCATCGCCGACGGGAAGTTCCATGGCGTGATCGACGCGGTGACGCCGACCGGCTGGCGCAGGGTCAGCAGCCGGCGGCCGGCCACGTTCGACGGGATCACCTCGCCGTACGTGCGCTTGGCCTCCTCGGCGTACCACTCGACGAACCCGGCGCCGTAGAGGATCTCGCCCTTCGCCTCGGCGAGGGGCTTGCCCTGCTCGGCGGTGAGGATGGCGGCCAGGTCGTCGGCGTTGGCGACGATCAGGTCGAACCAGCGGCGCAGGATGCGGGAGCGTTCGGGCGCGGTCGTGCGGCCCCAGCCAGGCGCCGCGGCCTCGGCGGTCGCGATGGCGCGCCGCACGTCGTCGGCGGTCGCGGCGGCCATCTGGGCGATGACCTTGCCGGTCGCCGGGTCGGTGACGTCGAAGCGTTCGCCGGCGGCGCCGGGCACCCACGTGCCGTCGATGAAGAGGTCCTGCCTGAGCAGGGAGTTGTCGGCCAATTCCATATTGCCTCCGCGGTCGATTAGCTCGCATAGCGTGCGGAAATGCGGCAAGCGAGCGTGACTGATGCTTAGCTCGGCGCGGTGCCGGGCCCGTCCTGACGGTCGATCCGCATGCCCTCGCGCACCCAGGTGACGCAGGCGCGGGTGTTCGGCACGCCGTCAACCTCGACGAGGCAGTCGAAGCACACGCCCATGCCGCAGAAGAGCCCGCGCGGCTCGCCACCCGCCGTGGTGCGGGTGCGCATCGCCCCGTCGGCCATCAGCGCCGCCGCGACACTCTCCCCCACGTACGCGGACGCCGGTTCCCCGTCGACGAGGATGTTGACGCGTGGGCCGCGGGTCAGGCCCTTCTCCGGCAGCCTCACCGCAGCAGACCCTCCCCGACCAGCACGGCGCGCATGGCGGCAAGGCTGTCGGGGTCGGTGACCGGCAGCCGCGGCCTGCGTACGTGCCCGCCCGGCTGGCCCAGCATCTGCATGAGGACCTTCAGCTGGCTCTGATAGGCGCCGTACTTGCCGGCCCAGCCACCGGGCAGCCACAGCTTCGGAAACAGCCGATCGCTCGCCTCGGCGTGCGCCTCCATAGGCGCGAAGTCGCCCTTCCAGTAGTTCTCCCAGAACTGCGGGTCGGGCCGGCCGAACAGCGACCCGCCGCCGACGGTGCCGTCGCCGCCCTCGGTCTTGAGCTCCGCCACGCCGCGCGCGGTCATGTAGGGGCCGAAGACGCGGACCCGGTCGCGGACCCTGCGGGAGGTGGCGAAGAACTGGTCGGCGCTGGGGGTGCTGTCCTTGATCGCCACGATCTGGTCGATGTCAGCCAGCCGGTCCGCCAGCTCGGTGTCGATGTCGATACCGGAGCCGTGTGGCCAGTTGTAAACCACGAGCGGGCCGTCGATGAGCGCGTTGATGTCTTGGTAGAAGGCGATGACCTCGTTCGGGAACAGCTTCGCGTAGGGCGGTGGCGAGGCGAGCACCCCGTCGGCGCCGGCGGCGAGGGCGTGCTTGGCGAACTCGGCGGTCTGCCTGGCCGTGTAGGCGGTGCAGCCGACGAGGACCTTGAGCCGGCCGGCGGCGTGCCCGGCGGCAGCCTCGGCGACGGCGCGGCGCTCCTCAGCGGTCTGGGAGAACCATTCACCGCAGGTGCCGTTGACGACGATGCCGTGCATGCCCTCGGCGACGTAGTGGTCGACGAGCTTGCGCAGCGTGTCCAGGTCGAGCTCGCCGGCTTCGGTGAACGGGGTGACGAACGCAGGGAAGTAGCCCTGCCAGTCGACGTCGTCGCGGTTCATCGGTCTCTCCTAACTACGGTCGAGCGAGTACCGCTCGGGGAATGGCGACGGGCCGCCCGTGACCATGTGCTCGGCGAGGATCCGGGCGAACATGGGGCTGAACGTGAAGCCGGTGGACAGGATGCAGGCGTGGAAGCCCGGCACCTTGACCGATTCGCCGGCCACCGGGGAGAGGTCGTCGGTGAAGACGATGACGCCGGACCAGGTCCGCACGATCTTCACGTGTTCCAGCAGCGGCACAACGGTCACGGCGACCGCCGTGTTGCCGGCCGCGCTGTGCCAACTGGTCGGGTAGCGCCGCGGCGGCGGGGCCTCGGGGGTGGGCCAGCCACCGCCGATGATGAACGTGCCCTTCTCGTTCTGCTTGAGGGTGAGCCGGCGGCCGATATGCTGCACCATCGGGGTGAGCACGTGCGCGCGCGGCTCGCTGACGTTGACGTGCAGGCCCTCGCTGCGGATCGGCGGGCGCAGGCCGACCATCGCGCAGATCTCGGCGGACCAGGCGCCGGCACAGTTGACGATGCGGGCGGCCTTGATGGTGCCGATGCTGGTGTCCACAGTGAAGCGGCGCGGCCCGTCGACGGTGATGCCGTGCACCTCGGCGTGGGTGCGGATGACGGCGCCGCGCTCGATCGCCCGCACGGCGTAGAGCGGGGTGACGATGAGCGGGTTGGCGTGCCCCTCGACCGGGCACCAGGAGGCACCGGTGAGCTTCTCGCTGAGGTAGGGGGCGCGGTCGCGCAGCTCCCGGCCGGTGTAGACGTCGGTCTCGATGCCGGCCAGCTGTTCCAGCTCGCGCTTCTCGTGCAGGGTGCGCAGTTGCTCGTCGGTCTCGGCGACCATCCAGCCGCCGGTCTGGTGCACGTGCAGGTCCCCCTCGAGTTCTCGGCCGAGGTCCTTCCAGAGTTCGTACGCCTCCAGGCTCTGCCGGGCCTCGGTGAGCAGCCGCTCGCGGTCGGCTCCGGTGCCGTGCCCCGACAACTGGTGGATGGCCAGCTGCAGGTGGAAGCTGCCGGCGTTGGTGCCGGAGGCCTCGCGGTTGAGTTCGCCGCGCTCGACCAGCACCACGTCGACGCCCTGCACGGCCAGGTAGTAGGCCATGGCGGCACCGGCGATGCCGCCGCCGATGACCAGGACGTCGGTCTCCTTCGGCAGTTCGCCGCGCAGCTGCGCGGCGTTGGGCAACGGGACGCCAATGATGTCCGTGGCACTCACGCCGCCGGTCCCCTCTCCGGATCGTCGGGCAGGAACAGCGTCGGCCCGACGATGGTGTAGTCGGCGATCGCGCCGATCGGTACCGGCCGGATTGGCATGCGCGGTGTGGCCAGGGGTACGTCGGTGATCGCCCCACCGTGCTCGTGGGTGATCAGCGCGGCGATCTGCCGCTGGCAGTTCTTGCCCTGGCACGGGCCCATGCCGGCGCGGGTGTAGGCCTTGACGACGCTGATGTCGGCCGTGGACTCGATCGCGGGCTGCAGGTCGGCCTGGCGGACCGCCTCGCACCGGCACACCACGGTGTCCGGTGTGGACAGTTCGTAGATGCCCGGCCCGACCCGGTAGAGCCGGCCGGTGGCGGCGGTCAGGGCGCGGCGGCGGGCCAGTCGGTGTCGGGCCGGTCGCGCCGCCGCGTGGGCCTCGCGGGAGTCGATGGCACCGGCGTCGAGGGCGGCGGCCAGGCCGGCGATCTGCCCTGTGTCGATGGCGACGAACGAGCCCTCGACGCCGGCGCCGTCACCGGCGCAGTACACGCCCGGCGCGGTGGTGCGCTGCCACTGGTCGCGGCGCACGACCGGGCCGCCGAGGTCCTCGTCGTAGTCGAAGTCGCAGCCGACGAGGCGGAACAGTTCGATGGACGGCACGAAGCCGTAGCCGAGGCAGAGCACATCGGCCTCGACCGTCTCCTCGGTGCCGGGGATGACCCGCCAGTCGGTGTCGACGGCGGCGTGCACGACCCGTTCCACCCGTCCGTCGCCCTCGGCGCGCACGACGATCCGCCCGTACTTGAGCGGGACACGGTGGCGCAGCAGGGTGGCGCGGTAGCGGGCGGCGTCGCGCAGCAGGCCGGTGTTGCCCATGGCGGCGCGGCCGATGCGGGCCACGTCGGCGGGGCCGGGCGGCGGGCCGGCCTCCAGGGCGGTGACCACCTTGGCGCCGGCCGGCGCGCCGTACTGGGCGAGCTGGGCGGGGAAGGCCAGCGCGACCGGGCCCGACCCGGCGAACACCATGCGTTCGCCGGGCAGGATCCGTTGCGTCTTGGCCAGGGTCTGCAGCCCGCCGGCGGTGATCACGCCGGGCAGCGTCCAGCCGGGGAACACGACCGGCCGGTCGTGCGCGCCGGGCGCGATGACCAGCCGCGGCGCGTGCAGTGTGCGGGCATGCTGTCCCTCGGTGACGACCACGACGTCGGGGCCCTCGACCGCCACCACGCTGGTGCGCAGCAGGACGGTGACCTCATCGGGCAGCGACTCGATGAGCGCCCGCCCGGTGCGGAACTGCGCGTCCATGGCGGCCGGGTCGTCCACGGTGAACCCGGGGCCTGGCTGCTTGTAGATCTGCCCGCCGAGGGTGGGGCGTTCGTCGACGAGCGTCACGGCGAGGCCGGCGCCGGCCGCGGCCCGGGCGGCGGAGATGCCTGCCGGTCCGCCGCCGACGACCAGAAGGTGGTGCATGGTTCCGGCCCCGTCCGTGTGCTCGTTCGTCATCTGGCTCAGCAGCCCGAGGGCATCTCGGGGAACTCGGTCACGCCGAAGTCCTGCTTGTACAGCTGCTCGAGGGTGCCGTCGGTCTGCGCCTTGCACAGGAAGGTGTCCAGCCGCTGCTGCAGCTTGTCGTTGCCCTTCTGCACGGCCCAGCTGCCGTAGCCGAGGTCGAGCGGCTTGGGCAGGTCGGCCTTCTTGACCTGGTTCGGGTTCGCCTTCTGGTACTGGGCGAGGATGTAGTCCTCCAGGACGCTGCCCTGGGCGCGGCCGGTGGAGACCTCCAGCAGCGCGGCGTTCTGGTCCGGGAAGCCCTTCACCGTGGCGTTCGGGAAGGTCTTCTTGGCCAGCTGCTCACCGCTGGAGCCCTGCAGGGCAGTGATGATCTTGCCCTTCTGGTTGAAGGCGTCGATCGACGGCGTCGTGGTGTCGTTCTGCCCGACTGCCAGCACGCTGGTGTACGGCACGTACGCGCGGCTGAAGTCGATGACCTTCTTGCGCTCGTCGGTCGCGGTGAGGCCGACCGAGACCATGTCGAACTTCTTGCTCTGCAGGCCCGGGATCAGGCCGTTGAAGTCGAGGTTCTGGATGTCCAGCTTGAGCCCGAGCTCGGTGGCGAGCTTGTTGAGCAGGTCGACGTCGTAGCCGGCCGGCTTGCCCGCGTCATCGAGGTACATCTCGGGCTTGAACTGCAGGTTCATCCCGACTGTAAGGGTGCCGGCCTTCATCAGGCCGAGATCCGCGGCGCCGCCGCTCGAGCCGCCGCTGCCGCTGTCGGACGTGCTGTCGCCGCAACCGGCGATGACCAGCGCGGAGACCAGCGCCACCGCCACCAAGAATGTGCGTCGCATGGCCCGACGCGGGCTGGAACCTGCCATCATGGGGTTTCCTCATTTCTGCTGATATTTCAGCCTTCTCTGCCGGGGGTTGGACAGAGGCGATGTGGTGAAACAGATCCCGATTGGCTACTGGGACATCTGGGCGATCAGCGCCTGGACGCGGCGCTGTTTGCGGGCGCGCAGCAGCTTGGCGAAGGAGCCCTTGGGCGGGCTGGCGTACGCGCCTTCGACGAGCCGGAACAGGATGTCGATGATGAACGCGGCGAGCACGTAGATGGCCGCCGCAGCGGTGTAGAGCACGAACGGCTGGAACGTCTGGGACACCAGGTTCTGGGTGACCCGCACGACCTCGAGCAGGCCGATCACGGTGAAGGTGGAGGTGTCCTTGAGCATGCCGATGAACATGCTGCCGATGTTGGGCAGGGCGACCTTCACCGCCTGCGGCAGAATGACGGAGAAGAACACCCGGGTGGGGCGCATGCCGAGGGCCTGACCGGCCTCCCGGTGCCCGTTGGGGATGGCGCTGAGCGCGGAGCGGAAGATCTCGGCCATGAACGCGCTGTACAGCAGCGACAGGGCGATGACGCCGGCCTGGAAGACGCTGAAGTTCACATCCAGCACCAACGAGACGCCGAAGTACACCCAGATGACGCTGACCAGGGCGGGCACGCCACGGAAGACGTTGATGTAGCCGACGGCGACCCAGCGCAGCGGCGACTTGGACATGCGCAGCACCGCGAGCAGTAGACCACCGACGACGGAGATGATCAGCGCGATGAGGGAGACCTTGACCGCGGTCCACAGCCCGTTGAGCAGGGCGTCGCGGTTGTCCCAGATGAGTCCCCAGTCGTAGTCGGAGAGGTTCATCAGCGCACCGCCAGGATGAACTCGCGGGCCCGTGGGCTCTCGCAGTTCTCGAAGAAGCCGCGCGGCCCCTGTTCGACGATCACGCCGTCCTCCATGAACACATTGAGGTCTCCGATCTCGCGGGCGAAGCCGAGCTCGTGCGTGACCACGACCATGGTCATGCCGGTCTCGGCGACCTCGCGCATCGTCTTGAGCACATCGCCGACCAGCTCCGGGTCGAGGGCCGAGGTCGGCTCGTCGAAGAGCATCACCTTGGGGTCCAGGGCGAGGGCGCGAGCGATCGCGACGCGCTGCTGCTGGCCGCCGGACAGCTGGCCCGGGTAGTGCGCGGCGCGCTGCAGCAGCCCGACGCGGCGCAGCGCCTCGGCCGAGCGGTGCTGGGCCTCGCCGCGCTTGACGTTGCGCACCGAACGCAGCGGCAGGGCAACGTTGTCCAGCGCGGTGAGATGCGGGAAGAGGTTGAACTGCTGGAAGACCATGCCGACCGTGCGGCGCAGTTCCAGGGGCTTGCCGCGACGAGTGGCCGGCACGCTGGGCAAACCCTTGGCGTATTCGACGCCGGCCACGCGCAGCGACCCGACGGTCGGCGGCTCGAGCAGGTTGATGGTGCGCAGCACCGTGCTCTTGCCGGAGCCGGACGGGCCGAAGATGACCACGTGCTCGCCAGGGTGGATGTCCAGGTCGATGCCGCGCAGCACCTCGAGGTCGCCGAAGGACTTGCGGATGCCGCGCAACTGGATGAACGGCTCGCCGCGAAGTGGGGACTCGACCGCCTCGTGGGCTGCACTTTGCGCACCGCTCATGCGCGGACCTCCGTCACACAGACAAACAGCTCGTCGGGGTCCTGGAAGTAGGCGTAGCGCCAGGTGCCCCCGCCGCCGAGATCGAGGGCGGCGGGCTCGCCGAGGAGCTTCACGCCGAGCGACACCAGGTGGTCGATCGCGATGTCGAGGCTGCGGGCGCCGATGCCGAACTCGAACGTGCCGAGGTGCCCCCACTCGCCGCGCATGTCGGGCGAGGCAGGGGTGTGCTGCACCGGCTCGAGCGCGCCGCCGAACGGGGTGGTCAGCAGCATCATGCGCATGCTCGGCGGGGTGCGGGTGCCGAACCACGGGTGCATCGGCTCGAAGTAGCCGCTGGACTCGAACAGCTGCCCGGTGAAGCCGAGGCTCTGGTAGAAGGCCTTGGTGCGGTCGATGTCGGTGACGCCGAAGGCGACGTGGTTGACGCCCTGGGGCAGCCCGGCCGGGTGGGGCCAGCCGGCCTCGAGGGTCGACCACTCGATCAGCTCGATCTTGGCGCCGTCGGGGTCCTCGACGTAGGACAGGCCGCAGTGTGTCTCGTAGGGCGGCAGGTCGGCCTCGTTGGGCTCCATGATGCCGGTGCGGCCGCGAGCGACGAGGTCACGGTAGAAGGCGGCCTGGCCGTTGACATGGACGCAGACCTCGCAGATGCCCGGCTCGCCCCACGCCTGGCCCTCGGGCTTGGCCGGCGACGTACGGTCGAGCAGCTGGACCAGCTTGATCGAGGCGCGGCCGAGCACGGTCGGGTTGGCGGTTCGCAGGTAGACCACCCGCGCCTCCGTTTCCCCGTGGCCGGTGACCGTCTGCAGCCCCGGCAACGGGCCGCTGTAGTCGAACGCGACGTCGGTGAAGCCGAGGTCTGCGTAAAATGGCAACGATTCGCCTATATCCGACACACCCACGCCGATGTGGTCCAACCCCATCAACGTGCCGAACTTCCGTGTGATGTCGACCATTCGTCGGGACACCCTCCTGGCCACACGCAGATCGCGTTGGCCGATGCTCGCACACCGTTCTAGTGGGCGCAATACGCACACCGAACCGCGATGCGAACGATTGCGCGCTTGACGCACAACCGTGATCGTTCCTAGCATCGCAGTACTCAGCGCCCCGCCAACGCGTTCTCCCTGCTCTTGGCGTTGCCCTCAACGGGCTTCCCGCGGGCTCTTTGATCAAGAGAAGAGGAGGCGTGTTTCGGTGACGTCACCAAAGCCGGTGCGGATCGGTGTCAAGCTGCCGCACACCGGCCTCACGGTCGGCCCGGCGTCGGTACCCCGACTGGCCCGCGAACTCGAGACGGCCGGCTTCGACTCGCTCTGGGTGAGCGACCACGTCGTGCAGCCGGAGGTCATCACCTCGCCCTACCCGTTCGCCGCCGACGGCAAGGCCACCTGGCCCACCGACACCCCCTACCTCGAGGCCATCGTCAGCCTCACCGCCGCCGCCGCGGTCACCGACCGGGTCCGCCTAGGCACCGCCGCCCTCGTGCTGCCCCAGCGCAACCCGGTCCTGCTGGCCAAGCAGGTCGCCTCCCTCGACGTGCTCTCCGGCGGCCGGGCCGTCCTCGGCATCGGTGCCGGCTGGCTGCGCGAGGAGTTCGACGCCCTCGCCGCACCCTTCGACGGCCGCGGCGCCCGTATGACCGAGTGGATCGCCCTGCTCCGCGACTGCTGGACCGGCCGCACCAGCGGGCACCACACCGGCAACTACAACCTCGCCCCGGGCATCCTCGCCCTGCCCGCCCCGGCGAACCCGGTGCCGGTCCTGGTCGGCGGGCACTCCCCCGTCGCGCTGCGCCGTGCCGGGCGCGTCGGCGACGGCTGGCTCGCCCAGCAGGCAGTGCCCACCCTCGACCCCGGGCACCTCGCCGCTGAGATCGCCGCGGTGCGTCAGGCCGCCGCCGACGTCGGCCGCGACCCCGCCGAACTCACCGTCGTGCTGCGCCTGGTCGAGTCGGCCGGCCGCCTCGACACCGTCGCCCGGCGCCTCGCCGACCTCCACGCCGCCGGTGTCGACGAGATCATCGTCGACACCTCCGCCGGGCTGCCCGGCGGAGACCTCAAGGCGGATCACGACCTGCTCCGCGACGCTGGGAGTACCTTCTGATGTTGCTGCAAGACCGCCTCATCGCCGTCACCGGCGGCGCCAATGGCATCGGCGCTGCCGTCGTCCGCCGCTGCGCCGAGCTCGGTGCCCGCGGCGTCGTGCTCGACCTCGCGACGAGTCTCAAGGGCGACCTGCCCGCGGGCTGGCACGAGGTCACGCTCGACGTGCGCGACGAAGCCTCGGTCAACGTCGCGCTCAACGAGGCCAGGCGGCTGCTCGGCGGCCTCGACGGCGTCGTCGCCGCCGCCGGGGTGGTGCCGAGCTGGCAGCCGGCCGCCGCGATGGACCTCGACGACTTCGACCGGGTGGTGTCGATCAACGCCCGCGGCGTCGCCGCCACCGTCAAGCACGCCGCACCGCTGCTCGGGCCGGGCGCCACCATCACCGTGGTCGCCTCGCTCAACTCCTGGCGCGGCGACCCCAACATCATCTCCTACGCCGCCAGCAAGCACGCGGCGCTGGGCATCGTGCGCTCCGCGGCGCTCGCCCTCGGCCCGGCCGGGGTGCGGATCAACGCCGTCGCACCCGGCCCGATCGCCACCGACGCGCTGCGCGGCCGGATGGCCTCCCGTGCCGCCAGCACCGGCCTGGATGTCGACGCGGCCCTGCAGGCGGCCGCCGCCGGCACCGCCCTACGCCGCATCGCCACCGCCGGCGAAGTCGCCGACGCCATCGCTTTCCTCACCAGCAGCCAGTCCTCCGGCATCACCGGCCAGCTGCTCAACGTCGACGGAGGCATCCTGTGAAGCCGGTCCTCGACGCCAACGCCCTGGCCGGCAAGACCGTCCTGGTGACCGGCGCCTCCCGCGGCGTGGGCGCCGCCATCGCCCAGGCCCTCGCCGCCGCCAACGCCAACGTCGTCGCCCACTGCCGCGACCACGTCGACGGCGCCGCCAGGGCCGTAGCCGCCCTGCCCGAAGAGCAGAAGCTGCTGCTCAAGGCCGACCTGCGCACCGCCGACGCGGCCCGCGCGCTGTGGCGGGAGGCAATGGCCTGGCGCAACGGCGTCGACGTGCTGGTGCTCAACGCCGCGGTCAACCTGGACACGCCGGTCGACGGCCCCGACCACGTCTGGGACGAGGGCTGGGCGGAAACCCTGCAGGTCAACGTACTGGGCGCCGGCGCGCTGATGCGCGAGGCCGTCCGCGCCTTCGCCGAGCGTGGGGAAGGCACCGTGATCGTGCTGTCCAGCTGGGCCGCCCAGCAGGGCTCCCGCCTGGTCGACATCAGCGCCTATGCCGCCTCCAAGGCCGCCATCCGCAACCTCGCCCAGACCTTCGCCCGCAACTATGCCCACCGCGGGGTGAAGGTTCACATCCTCGCCCCCGGGGTCCTCGACACCGGGATGTCCACCGCCGGCAAGGACGACGCCGCGATCGAGGCCACGAACCGGGGCCTCGCCATGGGCCGGGCGACCGGCGGCGACGAGGTCGCCTCGATCATCGCCTACCTCGCGACGGGCGCCGCACCAGGTCTGACAGGATCCACGCTGGACATCAATGGTGCTTCATACATCCGCTAACCGGGAGGTCATGGGCGTGGAGATCGACGAGGAGCCGGAGGAGCAAGCCGGAACCGCCACCGGACGCTCCCGCGACTTCGTGCAGTCCCTCGAACGGGGACTGGCGATCATCAGGGTGTTCAACACCGAACGCCCGTCGCTCACCGTCTCCGAGATCGCCCACCTGTCCGGCCTGACCCGGGCAGCCGTGCGACGCTTCCTGCTCACCCTCACCGAACTCGGCTACGTCTACGGCAAGAACAACCGCTTCGAGCTGACCCCACAGGTCCTCGAGCTGGGCTACGCCTACCTGTCGGCGCTGTCGTTCCCCGACGTGGCGCTCCCCCGCCTGGAACGACTGGTCGCGGAGACCGCCGAGGCCAGCGAGGGCTCGATCCTCGACCGCGGCGACATCGTCTACGTCGTGCGAGTCCCCGGTCCGGCGCTCATGACCATCTCGGTCAACGTCGGTGCCCGCCGCCCGGCGCACGCAACGGCCATGGGGCGGGTCCTTCTGGCCAACCTGCCAGCACCTGACCTGGACGACTTCCTGGCCCGCTACCCGCTCACCCCGGTACTGCCCCGCACGATCACCGACCCCGGCGAGTTCCGGGCCGCCCTCAAGCAGGTCCGCGAGGAGGGCTACGCCCTGGTCAACCAGGAGTTGGAGGAGGGCCTGGTCGCGATCGCCGTCGGCGTGCGCGACCGGCTCGGCCGGGTCCGGGCGGCGATCAACCTATCGACCCACATCGGCCGCAAATCGGTGGCGGACATGCGCGCCCTCGTTCCCAAAGTTCGCGAGGCGGCCGACGACATCGAACTGGGCCTTCGCCACTCCAACCATTGGGCCGACTGAACACCCGTTCATCCCCGAACCCCGGCATGAGCTGCGCATTGAGCTTCGTTGAGCCCTCGTGTCTCGCGCTTTTGCGATCTTGGTGGTGAGTTGCGGGGCGACACGCCGGGGAACGTGTACGGGGTTCGGCTCAGATGAGGAAACATCGACGTTGGCTTGCCTCACTCCTGCTGAAACCGCGCCTCGGCGAGCTCGAGCCGCTCGCCACCCTCGGCGGCTCCGACGTCGTCGCACAGCCCATCCTGGACGACACGGCGTCATCGCAGGAACTGATCGACACCGGCCACAAAGATCAACACTATCCTTGACTCCTGAAAGCCGCCCGCCGCGCCGGTCCGCCTCGACAAGCACGATGACGGCCGTGACAGCCTTGAGTGAATCGAGGATTGTCGTGGTGATCTCGTCGGAGGTACGCATCCCGTTGACGGAGAGCAGGTTGCTGCGCTGGGCGTACCAGCGCAGGACTGGACTCGTCACCTTGAGAGCGCCGGCCGCCGGCGACTTACGGGTTCTGGTGTCGTCACTACGGTGCTCGGTCTCAGCTGCGAGCAGTCGCCGTACCACCTGGTCGTCGGTCGGCAGGTGCAACGCGACCTCGGCGGCCATCCCGACCTCCACGCCCAGCTGAGCCACCGCCTTCGCCCGTGCGAGCGTCCTCTGGGGATTGAGAACTGGTGGGCAGACTTCTTCGTCCAGGGTCTGGGCCGGCCCCGACTGTTGTCGGGGCCGGCTTGGTGTGTTGTGGGTTTGGTTAGTGCTGGAGGAGTTTGGTGACGTTGTCGGCGGCGGTGGTGCCGTCGTTGAGGCCGATTTCGACGGCCTTGGGGCGGAACTTGGGGTCGAGGGCATTCTTGATGACGTCTTCGGAGCCAGGCCCGCCGGTGATGCGGACGACCTTCAGACCGTTGGTTTCGAGCTGCTTGAGGGCGTCTTCTTCGATGGTGTTGGACAGGTTCGGGGTGGGCATGCCGATGTAGATGATGGCGTCGAGGCGCTTCTCGGCGACGAGGGCGGCGGAGTAGGTGGTGCGGGGCGCGTCGGTGTAGTGCTGACCGTTGATTTCGACGGTGGGCAGGAAACCGGGGACGGCCGCGGAGGAGGCGACGGCGGCGGGGAGAGGGACCCCATCGGTGCTCTTCCAGAGCACGGTCTTGCCAGTCTCGGCGTTGACGGTGGTGGCACGGAAGTCCAGGGCGGGCCACTGGGTGGTAGGGAGCATGGTGGCGACGTAGCCGACGAGTTCGGCGCTGGTGATCGGCAGTTTCATGCTCATGGCGAGGGCGCCGATGCGCTTGTCGCGTTCCTCGATGGTGCCCTCGGTGGAGGTGAGCGCGGCGAGCATCTGGGGCGGGATGGCGCCGGTGGCGCCGGGGGTGACGGGTGCAGACTTGACGTTGCCGGTCTTCTCGTTGGTGACGAGCTGGTGCAGGTCGGCTTTGGAGCTAAACGCGGCGCCGGTGAACGCGCCGGCGGAGGTGCCGACGACGACGTCGACGACGTCGGGGGTGAGCCCGGCCTTGTCCTGCAGGGCGGCGAGCACACCGGTCTGCCAGGCGATGCCGGTCTCGCCGCCGCCGCCGAGGATAATCCCGACCCGCGGCCGCGCCGGGGTCGCTGATGCGGCGGTGCTGGCGGGCTGGGCGGTGTCGCTGCTGGACGATCCGCACGCGGCCAGCAGCGGCAGGCCGGCCGCGAGGACGGCGGCTGCGGCGAGGAACCGGCGGCGGGGGTGGGATCTGCGGTACGTGGACATAGGGGTTCCTTTCAAGGGATCTGCAGTTCGACGAGGGGTGGGTGGTCCGGCACTGTTGCCGGTTGCCAGGGCGCGTTGGTTGCTGACGCACCGGTTATCTGCGGGGGCTGTTTGACCAGACTGACTGGTCAGTTAGGCACAAGCAGCCATGTTCGGGCTCGTCAACTATCTGGATAGTTGATATTCGGATGTGGCTGGCGGCGGAGGGTCTCGCGGGGACGTGACGCGTCGGATTCACCTGCTCCGGTGCAGCTTCGCGGCGAGTGTTCGGTATGTGTGGGCGGGGCCTGGTGGGGTGCCTCGGCCTGATGGTTCGCCGGCTTTCCATCTATCCGGTTAGTCAGTCTGAGTCAGTAGGCCATGGCAGATACGCAGGCGACCCAGCCCCGATGGCGCGAGGCGGCGGCCGACGCGTTCGTGTCGCACGTCCCGCAGTCGCGACTGTCGAGTGCTGATCGAGTCGGCTGAGCACCACCGCCGGCTGAGAAGCCGCCACACCCCAGGGGCGTGCCCGTTGGGCTCAACGGGATTGGTCGGCGGCGCCGAGCTGCTGGAGCATGCCGAGGATGTCTTCGGCGAACCACGCTTCGCTGATCCAGCCGTCCCGCACGGTGTAGATGCCGATGCCGAGCCATTCGGCATAGTTGCCGGTTGCCGGGTGGTCGCGGAAGGTGCCGGTGTGGGTGCCGCTGTTGGTGAACCGGACGACGACCTTGTCATCGTGGCTGATCACCTCCTGGATGGTGAGGTGCATGCCGGTGAACGCCGTGCCGGCGTCGGCACCTAGCATCTGCCGGTAGGCGTCGATGCCGTACACGTCGCCGAGACTGCCACCGTGCCAGGCCAGATCTGCAGCCCACAGCTCGTCGAGCGACTCCAGCTCGCCGCCGTTGATCACCTCCTCCAGGAAACGGCGCACAACGGCCTCGTTGGCCCCGGTCTTGGTGATGTCGGTCATGATGACTCCTTGAACGTGCGACCGACGTGGCCGGTCAGGGGCTCGGGACTAGCGGTTGGTATCGGCACGGGGCGCGGCCGTGTCGCGGGTGGCCGGTGAGTTGGGCTCGGTCGGCGGCGGATCTGACGGTGGGCCTGCCGATACGGGCGGCCAGGGCGATGCCTGCCAGGGGCACACCCGTCGCGATCGGTGGCGTCGACGACGCAGTCGTCCAAGCCGGTTTCGGCACCGTAGGGCCCGGGCGTGGTGGCGGACAAGGTGCCGCCGCCACCGGCGCTGGGAGGGGCTACGCGAAAATGGTGTGGGGTAGTCAGGCCAGAAAGCCGCCGTCGACGGAGAAGAAGGTGCGAGTGATGTAGAAGGCCCGCTGCGACAGCAGGAAGCAAATGGCCTGCGCGGTCCCGCTCGGACGTCCAGAGCGGCCCATCGGCACCTTCGCCTCGGCCCGGGCCGTGGCCTGCGGGTCGGTGCGCGACAGCGGGGTCGCGATCACGCCTGGCTGCAGCTCGTTGATCCGCACGCCGGTAGTCGCATGTTCCAGCGCAGCGGCGCGGGTAAGCCCGCGTACGGCGTGCTTGGTGGCCGTGTAGGCGGTGTAGTCGACGTGGCCCCGGTCGGCGTCGACGCTGGAGACGTTGACGATCGCGCCGCCGCCGGCGACGATGATCGCCGGGATCTGGTACTTCAGGCCGTAGAAGGCCGCGTCCAGGTTGACGCCCATGACCTGCCGGTAGGCGTCGACGTCGAGGTCGACCAGACGGCTGGCGCCGCCGGACACCCCGGTGTTGTTGACCGCGAGGTGCAGCGCCCCGCCACTGCCGACGGCGAAGTCGACCGCGGCGGCTACCTGCCCCGGGTTGCTCACGTCGGCCGGGAATGGATACGCCGTGCCGCTGGTGGCGCGGATGCTGTCGGCTGCTTCCTCCAGCGGCCCTGGTCGCCGCCCGACGAGGATGACCGCGGCACCCTCCCGGGCGAGGTGCTCGGCGGTGGCCGGCCCGATACCGGTCCCGGAGCCGGTCACCAGGGCGACCTTCCCGGCGAACGGTTTGAGCGGGTCGATCATGTTCGTGCTCCTGTCAGCTATGGATCGAGACCCGGGGTCGCGTCGACGTCACAGCTAAAAAGTGGATGCCGGTGAGTCGTTCGCTCTCGGTCCACAGTCGTGCGCCTTCGGTGGGGTTAGTGGCGTCGGTGGACGGGTCGAGGCGTTTCGGGGTGCCGGAGGTCTGGTCCCGGCCGGCCGGGCCGTAGAAGCCGCCGCTGACGATGTCGGGGCTGGTGGCCGCGTAGAGCGACGGCCAGGCCGCGCCTTGCGGCGAGCTCATGGCGATGCGGCGGGTGAGGGCGATCACGGCCCGGGTGAGCGGGCTCTGGTTGTGCTGCTGCAGGTTCGTCACGGCCGAGCCGGGGTGTACCACGACCGGGGTGACGTTCGTCCCGGCCAGGCGCCGGGCGAGCTCGGCGGTGAACACGACGTTGGCCCGCTTGGACTTCGCGTAGGCGCGCATCGGGCCGTATCGGCGCTGGCTCATCACATCTTCCTGCCGGCCGACCCGCCACGTCGCGGCGATGGCGCTGACCGTGACGATCCGCGCGGCTAGCGCGCGCAGCAACGCGGGCAGCAGCCCGGCAGTAAGCGCGAAGTGCCCGAGGCGATTGGTGCCGAAGGTCAGCTCGAACCCGTCCGCGGTGGTACGCCGCTCGGGGATGTTCATCACCCCGGCGTTGTTGAACAGCATGTCAAGCGTCGCGGTCTTGGCCAGCCGCCCGGCCGCCGCCGCGATCAACGCCAGCGCCCCCAGGTCCAGGACCGCGGTATGCACGTCCGCGCCCGGCTGCTCGAGACGCAGCCCGTCGGCCGCCCGGTCCAGCTTGCGCTGGTCACGGCCAGCCAGGATGACCGTGGCGCCATGACGAACCAGCACCCGGGCAGTCTCCAGCCCGATACCGCTGTTCCCGCCGGTGATGAACGCCGTGCGACCCGACAGGTCAGGAATCTGCTCAGGCGTCCACTGTGACACGGTGCGCGTCGTAGAAGTCATGCTCAACTCCGGGATGAGGATGTGGCGTGACGAACGATGAAAGGAAACGGTGCGGCGTGCAGGAACGCCCCGACAGGGCCGGAACCCGGGCTCCGACCGCCTGGTCAGGCGGCGCGGAACGCGGCCACGGCCGCAGCAGCGGCCGTCCCGTCACGCAAGCCGAGCTCGACCGCACGGGGACGCAACTTCGGGTCGAGAGCCTCATGAATCAGCTCCTCGGAGCCGTCGCCGCCGGTGATCCGGACCACCTGCAGCCCGCTGGCCTCGAGCCGGTCGAGGGCCTCCTCCTCGACGGTGTTCGACAGGTTCGGCGTCGGCATCCCGACGTAGACGATCGCGTCGAGCTGCAACTCGGCGACCAGCCCGGCCGAGAACGAGTTCCGCGGCGCGTCGGTGAAGTGCCCGCCGTTGATCTCAACCGCCGGCAGGAAACCGGGGACCGCGGCAGACGACGCCACCGCCGCGGCCAGCGGCACCCCGTCCTCTCGCCGCCACAGCACCGTCTGACCCGTCTCCGCGTTCACCGATGTCGGACGGAAGTCGGCCGCCGGCCACTCCGGGCCGGGCAGCATCGTCGCCACGTACGTGACGAACTCCGCGCTGGAGATCGGCAACGACGTCTGCAGCGCCAGCGCGCCAACCCTGCGGCCGCGCTCCTCGATGGTGCCTTCGGTGGAGCCGAGCGCCGCGATGATCTCGTCCGGGATCGCGGACATCCCACCGCCGGCCGGCAGCGGCGCCGTCGCGACCTCGCCCTTGCGTTCGTTCTCGACCAGCTGACCCAGGTCGAGACCCGCGCTGAAATACAGCCCGGAGAACGCCCCAGCCGACGTCCCGACCACCACACCGACCGTCGCCGGGGTGATCCCAGCCCGCTCACCGAGCGCCGCAAGCACCCCAGTCTGCCAGGCGATACCGGTCTCACCACCACCACCGAGCACGACCCCGATCCGGGGACGCCTCGACGCGACGCCGCTGTTGGCTGTGCTGGTCTTCGTATGCATGTGATCACTCCTGGATGCTGGTGCTGGTTCATCTGACCGGTTAGTAGATGAGCGCACGAGACCTGACGAGTAAACTATCTGGTTAGTCGTTGTCGTCCATCTCGCTCGTCGGGTCAGCCGACCCCACAGCCTTCAACGTAGATGACATTCGCGTAGTCCCCGCAAGACCGCATTCAGCAGCGTCCCAGAGACCCGCCGACATGCGGGCGCGGTCACCGCTATCGGGACGTTGACACGATCCCAGGATGAGCAATGCTCAACTCAGCCTCGTCCTGACCGTCGCCGTCCGCGTTGGCGCCCCACAATCCCCTTACAGCTCCTAACGGAATGATCTAGGGACTTCCGTCCCTTGTGCACGATGATCTACAGTTTCGGCCGTGCGGAAGGGCGAGCTGCCGCCATGGATCGTGCCGGACGGGTTGTGGGTGCGGATCGAGCCCCTCTCGCCTCAGCACCCGCGGCGGTTGCGCAACCCCGGGTGGAAGCGGGTGCCGGACCGGCAGGTGCTGTGCAGGATTCTGTTCGTGCTGTACACAGCGATCCCCGTGGCAAGAGCGAGACGCCACTGGTCGCCGATGACACCGCCCTCGCGCGCGCCTGGCCGATCAGGGTCACACATCTGGTAAGCGAGCGCGACAATGTTGGCCTGGTTGTCGGAACGCACCGCATCGGACCACGGGGCCCAGCGCTTCCAGCCGACATCGGTAAGTCCCCCGACGCCGGATGCGCTGGCCAGCGCCGCCGTCGAACTGAACCCGGAGTTCGCCATCAGTTGCGCGGCCAAGCGAGGTGGGGTGAGCGTTGGGCAGGCGCCCGCCGCCCGGCCAACGACAGAAAGCATGCTCGCCGGAACCACGATCGGTGGCGCGGCACTGGGCGCCGCTGACGCGGGAATCAACCCACAGCCACAGCCGCGCCCGAGCAGCACCGCGCAGCCAGCCGTAAACATGCGACTCACTCGACTCTGACGGCGCCAAGCGGCAAGTCGTTGCACGGCGGTCCCCAGCTATCAAACTGACAACCGTCTACAGACGGCGCCGGTGCCAGAGGAGTTCAACGCCCACGCGTCTTTTCTGGATGGCGTGCCGGTCGAACTCTTCGATGCCCGCGTGCGTCGAATCTTCCGTCCCCTGGTGCCCGTGAGGGAGTCCGAAGATGTCTGGCAGTTTTCGTCCCCAACCAATCCCCGCGCTCCGAGAGAGCCAACCAGCGCCGCCGGAGTCGGCGTTGGAGTCCACGGCGGCGCGGCCCCCCAGCCCGGCCGCCCGGCCGCCGTCAGCGGTCGCGCGTGACGTGGCCATCCGGACACCCGCGCCAGCCCGGATCGTCTACACCTTTCCTGACCGGCCGTTGCACGTCGCCCGGCCGCGCGCCGCAGCCGTCGCCATTGTCGATGATCAACCGGTCGCCCGGGCCGGCTTTGAGCGGCTCACCAGTCAACTGGGCGGGCTGGTAACCGTCACCGCGTCGGTCGACGTGGTCGACAAGCTCGATCTGCGGTCGGGAAACTATGACCTCGTGCTCCTTAGCCTGCCACTGCACACCAACCGGCCGGCATTGGACATCATTGAGGAGGTGGCCTCCGTGAGCCGACCGCTCATACTGTCCGCCTGGGACCAGGCGCCGGCCCTGCTGCCGGTTGTCCGCGCCGGCGCACGCGCGTGCCTGACCAGACACTCCGATCAAGAGGCGATCACCGCCGCGCTCGAGGTGGTCGCCGGGGGCGGCTTCTATCTGTGTCGGCACCTGGTCGATTTGTTTCACGACGAACTGTCCCGCCCTGCAAAGGAAGATCCAAACCGGCTCGCGCCACGGGAAGTCGAGACGCTTCGCTTGATCGCCCAGGGCTACACGCAGTCGCAGATCGCTACACGAATGGGCCTATCACAGGCGACCGTCAACACCTACGCCAGGCGAATCCGCTCCAAGCTGAACGTCAACAACAAAGCTGCCCTGGTCCAGATGGCAATCAAGCTGGGCCACGTGGACGATGCAAGGTAACGGCGCGGCGACCGGCTCGACGATCCGGGTCGCATTGAAGGGGCTGGGGGACCCACTGCAGCATCAACGCGGCGCTGAGATCCGCCGCCGGACGGCGCAGTGATCTGGCCAGCAGCGATGTGGTCGTGGGGTTCGCCGGGTGCACAGTCGAGGACGTCGAAGGCCCTGGCGTGATGCTGACCCAGTCCAGCAGCGCCGACCTGATCGATTGCGCGGGTCGCGGGAACGCGACTGCACATGTGCGAACGGACCCGCGTCACGCTCACCGATTGCGACTTTTCCGAGACCGCTGGCCCCGGCATCCTCGTCGAGGGCACCGCGACACTGACCGCGACCGGCAGCCGCCTCCGCGACCTCGGCGGTGACGGAGTCCGGATTGGTGGCAGTTCCCGGCGCCCCGCCGCCGTGGCGGGTAGCGCGCCCGAAGGACTTGCCCGGGTCGTCGAGCCCGCCCCGGATGCCAAGGCGGCAGGGGTTTCAACTGCTGACGGTTGAGTGCTCTTTGGCGAAGTGGGGTGTGTGTTGACGCTCGGCGCATCCCTGGGGGTGGATGTGTCGTACCCTTCGCCGGGAACGCTGGCGAGTTGGTGCGGGCTACGTTGCTCGTCCTCCAAGGTGTAGTCGTTCGGTGGTCGTCCGAGGTGGCCGGGTCAGCTGGGTTCGGGCCGCCCGGCTGCTCGCGCCTCGGATTCGTGTCGATCGAACTCCCGGGCCAGTTGTACCCGGGAGCGCAGCTGAAGCTTGGCCAGGATGTTGGAGACGTGCGTCTGCACGGTGCTACGGGACAGATACAGTTCCTTAGCCACGCCAGGGTTGGACATTCCCCCGGCGACTAGCTGAGCTACCCGCAACTCGGCCGGGGTCAGCGCGGTCCAGCCGGTGGTGGCACGCCGGTGCAGGGTATGCGGCCCGCGCCGGATACCGTATTGGCGCAGGCGCTGGTCGGCCCGCCGCAGGTCCCAGGTCGCGCCGAGCCGGTCGTAGATGCGCACGGCGTCAGTGAACGCGGTCCGGGCCCGGGCGATGTCGCCGGTGACGGCCAGGCGTACGGCGGCCTCCTCCAGAAGCTGTGCCCGCAGCACAATCCACCCGACGCGCTGCTCGCACTCCTCGGCCTGCCGCAGCAACTCCTCGGCGTTGTCCCCCAGCAGTGCCTTGCAACAGTTTCCTGCCACGGTCATGGGAGTGTCACCATCGGCGTAGGGGTTTGCCAGGCACGCCTTAACGACCTGCCAGCCCGTGGCACTGTCCCCCGCCCTAGCCGCGGAAATTCCCAAGTCGATGATCCGCGAGCTGTTTCGGTGACGGTCCGGCTCGGACAGGTCCAGCCATGCCTTGCGACACTCAAGCGCCCGCCGCAAGTCTCCGCTGATCTCTGCCTGCAACGCCCGGATCTCGCTCAGATACATGATCACATCCGGTGTCGCATTGTCCAGAGAGGGTTCGGGGCCCTTGCCCATGCCGACGGCGGCGAGGTAGGCCTGGGCGCGGTCGGGCTGTTCCCTGCGCAGCGCTACCATGGCTGCCAATTCGTGGATCAGCACGCGCACCTCGGTGGCGCTGAGCTCTAGGCCGGGATCGTCCACGGTGAGCAACATCTCGTCCCAGTCGCCGCGCTCATAGCCGATCATTGCGGCCAGGTTCGTAGTCCAGTCAGCGACGTAGCCTGCCACTCCCTCGGCCAGCCGCCGGGTCGTTGCCAGCGTTGTCTGGACCTCGTGGGACAGGCCGAGGCGATGCAGTTCCTCAATCCGGCGGCTGTACAGCTGCAACCGCAGCTCCAGCGATTCTGGGTCATTGCCCAACGCGACTAGCGCCGCGTCGAGGTGCTGCAGCGCCGACCGGCGATCGCCAAGCCGGGCCGCCACGTGATGGGCATGCCCTATGGTCAATCCGTCCCCCGACCGCTCCGCGTCGGCGACCGACTCCGCGACACGTCGTCGGCCCTCGTCAGCCCGGCCGAGGTATGCCAGCGTCATTGCCTCCCAGGCTCCCAACTGGGCCCGAAACCGCAGGGGAAACCGGTCATCCACGACGCTCGCCAGCGTCCGCGCCTTCTCGTACCGCCCCTGCCGCCCGGCCGCCCGTACGGCGATCACCTGCATCCGGGCGGCTACCTCGCCGTCCACGACCCGCGCGGCCACCCGTGCGGCCACCTCACAGGCCTCCTCGTCATTACGGCCGGACCACAGCAGCACCTGTGCCAGCCGTGTCCCCAGTGCCACCCACCGGGGATTGTCTTCGGACACCTGCGCAAACGCCCGACCGAGCAGGTCCACCGACACGCCGAGCGCGGTATAGAGCAGTGACTGGGGGGCGGCAGCCAACCAGTCCAGCGCCCATTCGTCCAACACGGCCGGCCCCGCCAGCAGCTGCCGCGCCACCGTATCGGCTCGAGTTCCGGCCGCCGCCAACAGGCTCGCGAAATGTGCATGCAGGTCCGAGCGGAGCGCCGGCGCCGTCTGCCCCTCCAATACCTGCCGGATGAGCTCGTGGCGAAACTGCAGCCGATCACCGTCGCCGTTGAGCACCCCACCGGCCATGGCTTGGCTAGCGACATCCGTCACCTCTGCCACCGGCAGGCCGATCACTGCCGACCAATCCCGTGCCCGGAACTCGTTGCCCAGCAACGCCGCCATACGTAGGGAGTGCAGCGTCGAGTCGGGCAGAAAGCGCAGTTGACGTTCAATAGACTCGGCAAGCGACCGCGGAAGCCTCTGGCTGTCCCCAGTCAGCTCGGCCACGCCGGCGTTGATGGCAACAAGGCCCTCGCGCACCAGCGCCTCCAGCAATTCGTGCACGTAGAGCGGAATCCCGCCGGCGCGCTCCAACTCTCGGGACAGGCGCGGCCCGGGCTGGCCCACAAGACGTTCCGCCAACTGCCGCACCTCCGTGTCGACGAGTGGCGTCACATCCAGCACCACACCACCGCAGCTACCGGCCATAGCACGCAACCGGCCGACCGCCGCCCGGGACGAACCCGGTCGGCAGGTTCCCATCAGCAGCAGCGGAATCTGATCCACCGAACGGGCCAGACGGTTCCATATCAGCAAGCTCGGCTCGTCCGACCAGTGCAGATCCTCGACGATCAAGGCCACTGGCCCGGCCATGCAGAGCTGGTCCACCAACGCCAACATGAGCTCCGAGGCCGCGAGCACCGGATCAATGCCAGCATCCGCATCGCCCTGCAACAACCGCGCGATGCGCACCCGCAACTCCTCGACCGCATGCGTGGACACCCGCAGGCACTCTGCCATCAACCGCAATGGGAACGGTTCCATCAGCTCGTCGCCGGCCCCGCGTAGCACCTGACACCCGGCCGCCGCAGCCTGCTCGGCCACCAGGTCCACCAGTGCCGTCTTCCCGACGCCGGGCTCGCCTTCGATCCACGCCACCCCGCCCCGACCCGCCTGCACCCCGGCGACAAGGGCGTTCAGCACAGCCAACTCCGGCCCTCGACCCACGAACGCGGCAGTCGGTAGTCCCATGGGCGGGACTATGTCACAAACAACAAAGATTGTGTAATGCCTATGTCGGCGCTCGCTGGACTACAGCTCGGTAAAACTTCTGATCAAGGAGACCCACCTGATGACCGTGACGGGCCCGGCAGCCGTGGATACTGCCGCGGTGGTCACGAACGATCGGTTTCCTACGGCCGCTCAGCACGATGCTAGCCCACCCATCTGACCGTCCACACCAGACAGTTAAATGCGCGGGCGTCGGCCATCCGGGACGCCGGATCCCCAAACGCATCGACAACCGTGAAGCTCTTACGCGCGCCGAAAAACGCCCAGGATCTTGAATTCAGACGAACTGCGCATCCAAACCTCATCGGCGGATCGAGGCTCAGGGTATCCGAACGTCCGGGAAAGCCCGGGCCGAGGTTGCCGCAGGCCATGACCTTGCATGGAAGGCGGATCTCACTTGCCGAGTCCTGTCACCTCGCGCATTTGCCGTACCGCGTAGTACGCCCGGGACTTGACCGTGCCCTCGGGAATGCCGAGCAGCGTGGCCACTTCGGCGGCCATCCGGCCACGGAAATAGAGCTCGACAAGCACAGCGCGGTGCTCTGGAGTCAACGAACCCAATGCCCTTCGGACGGTCTGGACCGTGAGCAGCTGTTCGATGGCATCATGCGTGGACGGCAACCCCGAAACATCGATGGCTCCCACCTCCATGGGCCGGGCGTCGCGGGCCCGAAACGCGTCGATGGCCACTCGCCGCGCCACGGTGAACATCCAGCGCCGGAGAACGCGGAAATCCGCGGGCAGGTTGTCCCGATTGCGCCAGGCCCGTAGCAGCGTCTCCTGCAACAGATCCTCGGCAGCCTGCCGTTCACCTGTCATTCGCAGCAGGAACCGGTAGAGCGGACGCGCGTTCTCCCGGTACAGGGTCCGCATCCACTCGTCGGTCCTCGCAGGGCCATGATCGCCCACCTGTTGCTCACATGACGGTTCGGCGATCATCTTCGGGGCCGACAGAGCCACGGCGTGAGCCCTCCTTGACAGTCTCGTCTGTGCCCAGTCAGCGTCATCTGGTCAAGGACTCGAGTCATCCGTCAAGTCACCCATTTCTTGACGCCGCCACAAGTTCGGTGTGGTACAGCAAGAGCCGTCCCGTTAGTGCCGATCCGACGGCTCGTCGACACCGATCGGGACTGTGGCGGATAGCGAGGTTCCGCCGCCGGTAGGGCTGTCGATCGTCAACCGGCCGCCAACCGCCTCACTGCGGTCCACGAGACCGGTGAGCCCAGATCCGCGTGAGAGGATCGCACCACCGACTCCGTCGTCGCGGGTGACGAGATGGAGAAACCTCGTCCCGCACCTCCGCCTCGACACGGATGACGGTCGCCTGCGCATGCTTCGCCGCGTTCGTCAGTGATTCCGGAACAACGTAATACGCGGCCACCTCGATTCCTGCGGGCAATCGTCGGTTGACGACGGGTGAACCTCGACCGGGACCGGCGAGCGGCGGGCTAGCGCCTTGGCAGCCGGTCCCAGACCGCATTCGGTCAGGATTGCCGGGTGAATGCCTCGTGACAGCTCCCGTAGGCCAGTCAAGACGTCATTGAGGCGAACGGCCAGTCCCGATAGCTGTTCCTTGACCTGCCCCAAGTGAGGGGCAAGGCCGCCTCGGCCGCACGAAGCTCGAGTACGAACGAAAGGATCTGCTGTTGCGCGCCGTCGTGCAGATCGCGCTCGATGCGTTGGCGCGCTTCATCCGCGGCAGCGACAATCCGGGCACGTGATGCGACTAGCTGGCTGCGATTCTCAGCGTTCACGATGGCGGTAGCCACAAGTTCGGTGAAACCGTCTATGCGCGCCTCGGCATCGGCCAGCAATGGTTCCGGCCGCATGCACGAGACTGTCGCGATTTGCTCACCGAGCCATCGATGCGGATCACGCCAAGACGCTGGCCCGACAAGAGATCCGATCATTGGTCAGGTTCCATCCGCCGAACGATCGATGTGTTGCCGGACCGCCAGGCTGCACCGTCGACCTGAGGCTGCGCGAGCACGCCGCCTGCGGCCTACGCCCGAACCAGGCGGTGCTCCGGCCACCGCGGAGCTGCCGTACGCCACGGAGCCCGACCGCGGGTCAATGAAGGTCCCGGCGATCACATGTGCATACTGGCACAGTAATAGGCGCGTTGCGTCAGAGAGAGGGTGCAGGTTGCGCAGTTGGCTGATCACAGGCTGTTCCCGTGGGCTCGGCCGCGCCTTGGCCGAGACGATCCTGGCGGAGACCGCGGACCGCGTGGCCGTCACGGCCCGAGACCCCGAGAAGGTGCAGGACCTCGTCGAACTCTACCCCGAGCGGGCGTTCCCGTTCCGGCTCGACGTGACCGAGCCGGAACAGGTGCACGCCGCTGTGAACGCGGCGATCGGCTCCCTCGGCAAGTTGGACATCGTGGTCAACAACGCTGGTTGGGCCGAGATCTCCTCGTTCGAGGAGACCCCGCAACAGTCATTCCGCGACCAACTGGAGGTCAACTTCTTCGGCGCCGTCGAGGTCTGCCGCGCCGTCGTACCCCACTTTCGTGCGCGCCGCGCCGGCCACATCGTGCAGATCTCCGCAATCAGTGGGCGGTTCGGCGTCGCCGGCCTTAGTGCCGACACGGCCGCAAAGTTCGCCATCGAAGGCTTCTCCGAGACCCTTGGACTCGAACTGGCTCCACTGGGCATCGCGGTCACGCTAATCGAGCCCGGCGGCATCCGTACCGGCTGGGGCGGCGCGTCCATGCACATCGGACCGATCGGACCCGACTACGACGAGACCGTCGGGCGACTTGCCCGGCTCATCCAGGCCAACCTCGGCCAGGAGCCGAGCGACCCGACCCTGTGCGCCCGCGCCGTTATCACCGCGGTCGACGCCGCCGAGCCGCCCCTACGCCTCGTGCTTGGACGCGATGCCCTCCAAGCCGTGACGGCCAGCGACCGCACCCGTGCCGAGGCCGACCAGCAGTGGCGCGCGGTGACCGTCAGCGTCGACAACCCGGGGCCGGCCTAACGCCACTTTTCGCTAGTGTCGGGCGTTGGAGTACCAGGGGGTGGTTCCGGGCACCGATTGGGATCCCGCCGCCAGGGATGTGCTGACGGTGCCCTGAGCCGTGGAACCCTTGCGGTTGGCTATTCCGCTGGCATGTTGGAGCAGGTTCCGTACGGTGATGGTCGGGCCGTCACGGTCGGCGCCTTGGTTCGGGAAGCGATTCACCCCCGGCAGGTAGGTCTCGACCGGCGCGTCAAGCTCGACGGGGCCCTCATCAACGAGCTGCAGAATCATAGCGAACCTGCGCGCTCCGCAGTTGCGACGGCGGCGAACGGGCCGCGCGGGGCCGACCGGGTTGCCGCGCTGGTCGTTGCCGTCGGAGTTGGCGGCGTGGTGGTTTCGAGGCGGGGCGGCGCGGTGGGGCCATCGCATTGGTCTGGTGTTTCGTCCTGGACCGGTGCCCAGAACCGGGACCCACGGTCAGTGGCCTGCCTTGAGCAGGGTTGGAGCGCTGGCAATGTTGAGCTCGCCAGCGAAGAAGTCGGTGAACGACTGCCGGAGGCCCTGCTTGCGTTGGACGGCGGCGTCAAGGAACGCATCGGCGATCTGCTCGGTGGTGACGTTGTCCGCGGCGATGCCGTGCTTGGCGGCTGCGCGGCCGCGCATGGCGTTGGTCCAGTTCATCCCGGCTTTGGCGCCGGTGTGGGCGGTGTCGTGCAGCATGACGCGCCACTGCGCGTCGGGTATCCGTTCGAACGCGGTCAGGACCGGGTACGCCGCGGCGACGTTGAGCTTCACGCCGGCGGGCAGGGCACCAGCGAGGTGGGCGCGGTAGAGGCTGTGCGGCACGGTACGGCTGACCGGGTTGTACGACAGTGACAGCGCGTCCTCGTGACAGTGTTTGAACGCTTGACCGAGGTCGATGGCCACCATGCCGCCGGCGGAAGCGCGCAGCAGGTTTTCCGGGTGCCCGTCGTGGTTGCTCACCGCGTAGGTTCCGACGTGGTAGCGCACGATCGCGTCGACGTCGACCTGTGTCCAGCTGCCTGGCGAGGCGGGGAAGTGCACAGCGCCGGACAGCAACGGCTGCACAGAGCCGTGGTTGCCGCCCACAATGGTGCGGTAGACCGGCACCGCTGGCAGGCCGACGGCGGCGAACACCGTCGAGGCTTCGGCTTCGGCGGCGGCCCGGGCGCCCCCGCTGGAGTCGTGCTTGAACAGCCATTGCTGGCCGTCCGGCCCGGTGTGCAGGCTCTTGGCGTGCGTTCCGCCGAGGTAACTGGCCGAGGTGCCATTGCCGAAGTCCCAGCCGATGATGGTCTCGGTGTCGAGCCGGGCGGGCAGGCCAGAGGCGTCGACAGTGGCGTGTTCGAGCTCGGCAACGAGGCTGGCGTACGGGGTCGCCCACTGCGGGCGCATGCCCCGGACGGCGGAGCCGGGTGTCTTCCTGGTCGGCACAGATGCATTGGCCAAGCCGGCCGCCCCACGCAGTGAAATCCGGAGCTGGACCTTCACGAATCACCACTTTCATAGGTTGACCTCGCCGCATATCCGCAAGTACCGCCCAGCGGTGTGCCACCCAACACCGACGACAATTGATCCGTCATTGCGCGGAACCGCCGTTGTTTGGGTATCTGGCCGGTGTCGCAATGGTGGTCTCGTGCCAGCTGGGAGCCCAGCGGTGAACCACCAGGGCCGGGCAGGTCAGGTCGCGCAGCGTGAACCCCTCGGGCATG
>NZ_JBEXCY010000089.1:0-32030 GCF_040605515.1 Dactylosporangium sp. NPDC005572
TTCGTTCGCACTCGGCCTATCGGCATACGTCGCCGTAGCGGTCTGGAGATCCGCGCGCGGAGGCGCCGGCCGTTCCGCCGCACCTGCCCGGGGCGGCGGCGACCACACAGCCATGGGCCATCCGAGCGACGGGCGGCACCGGAGACGTGTGATGCGCCGGCTTCCGACTCGCGCCGCCGGACGGTGTCCAAGCTGTGCGTCGGCGGCGATGGACGGCTCGGATTGGGCACGCCAACATGGCGTACACGCTGACCATTGACACGCACCGGTCCACCGGTCGCGACCAGCGCGCCGCGTAGAAGGTGGCAGGGCTCATCTTCGGCGAGCCTGCCGACCAGGACGACGGCGAGGACCCGCCGGCGGTCGCGGCCACCTCGCTGACCGGCGCCTAACGGCCCGTTGGTTACGTCCACATGCGAAACGCCCCCTCAGAGGATCTCTGAGGGGGCGTTTCCTTTGTAGCGGGGACAGGATTTGAACCTGCGACCTCTGGGTTATGAGCCCAGCGAGCTACCGAGCTGCTCCACCCCGCGTCGGCTTGTATAGGTTAGCGCACCCTCGTCCCGACTTCCAAATCATGAGGCGGCCCCGTGGCCTGGGTCACCCGCAAGCCGGATCAAGACCGAACCGGCACCCGGGAGCGCCTCACCCGCCGACCGGGTCAGCGCCACCACCCGAGTGTGAAAAGGCCGGGCGGGGCTGCACTCGGCAGCCCCGCCCGGCCCGGGAACCGTTCGGGTCAGCCCGACGGGGCGACGCTGACCGTCGGCGTGGCGCCCGGGGACGTGGAGGCGCCCGGGGAGGCCGAGGTGCTCGGGGACGCGGACGGCGACGCCGTGGTGCCGGCCGCCCTCACCGCCTCCTCGTAGCGGGCGATCGCGTCCTGCAGGGCCTTGAGGGCCTTGCCGTAGGCCTCGAAGTCACCCGACTGCTGGGCGGCCTTGAGGTCGGCGATCGCCTTGTTCAACGCCGCGATCGCCTCCTGGACCGCGGGTGTGGACGGACCGCCCGGCGCCGGGTTCGACGGCTGCGGGTTGCCCTCCGTCGACGGGACCGGTGCCTGGCCGGTCACCTGTTTGACCAGCTGTTCCAGGCCGAGCGTCAGGTTGTCGGCGTAGGCCATGTACTTCGGGCCATAGGCGACCAGCACCTTCTGCAGCTGCGGGTACGCCTTGTCGTTCTTGGTCCGCAGGTAGATCGGCTCGACGTACAGCATGCCATCGGCGACCGGTAGCGAGAGCAGGTTGCCGTAGATCACGTCAGAGTTGCTGGACGCGAACTGCGTCAGGTCTCTTCGCGCGTCGGCGATGGCGGTCATGCTGCTGTGGGTCTGGTTGGGACCCTGGATGGCCGTGTTGGGCGGCAGCTCCAGGACCTCGAACCGCGGTTTTCCGTCGACGTACGACGCGGACATGAGCGCGGCCAGGTTGCCCCGCTTCTGCGGCGCCATCGCGGCGGTGAGCTGGAACCGGGCGGTCTCCTGGTTCGGCAGCTTGGCCACGATGTAATACGGCGGCTGGTCGGCCGACGGGTTGGCCGGGTCCTTCGGGACCTCCCAGAAGTCCTGGCCCGAGAAGAAGCCCTCCGGCGAGGTCACATGGAAGCGGCTGAGCAGGTCGCGCTGGACCTTGAACTGGTCCTCCGGGTAGCGGAGGTGGTCCATCAGCTCCTTGGAGATCGCCGAGCGCGGCTGGACGAGCTTGCCGCCGAACGCCTTGTTCCACGTCTTGAGCACCGGGTCGGACTCGTCGAACGCGTAGAGCTTCACCTCACCGGTGTAGGCGTCGACCGTCGCCTTGACCGAGTTCCTGAGGTACGTGACGTCCTGCCGCGGCTCGGGGAAGAGCCGGCCGCTCGTGGAGGAGTCCTGGATCGCGGTGTTCCAGTCGATCCGCTGGGCGTAGGGGTAGGTCGCCGACGTGGTGTAGCCGTCGATGATCCACTGGACCTTGCCGTCGACGACCGCCGGATAGGGGTCGGAGTCGAGGGTCAGGAACGGCGCCACCTTGCGCACCCGGGACTCGGGGTCGCGGATGTACAGCACCTTGGAGTTGTCGTTGAGCACGCCCGACAGCAGGAAGTTGGTCTCCCGGAAGTACGCGGCGTAGAGCAGCCGGCGCCCGAAGGAGCCGACCTTCACGCCGCCGCTGCCCTCGTACGTCGAGTACTGGTCCTGGCCACCGGCCGGGCGGTCGAACTCGGAGTTGCGGTCGTTGGGGTTGGCCCGGCCGACGATCGCGTAGACGTCGCCCATCTGCTCGCCGTAGTAGATCTGCGGCTGCTTGACCGGGATGAGGTCGGTGTCCGAAGCGCACTTCTGGCCGGCCTCCTCCGCGGGCTTGTCCTGCTCGCTGAGGAAGCCCGAGACGTAGAACGGCTGGCCGCTGCAGACCACCTGGTTGGCCGGCGCCGCCACGAACCCGTAGCCGTGGGTGTAGACGCTGTGCCGGTTCTGCCAGTTGTTCTGCTGGAGCTGGTCGTAGCGGATCTCGCGCACGCCGACGACGTAGTCCTGGGTCTTGCCGTCGACGGTGTAGCGGTCGATGTCGAGCTTCGGGTTGAACTCGTAGAAGCCGCGCACCTGCTGCTGCTGGGTGTAGGTCTCGCCGACGACGTTGGGGTCGAGGAGCCGGATGTTGGTGACCGTCTCGTCGGTGCCGGCCGTCAGGGTGGCCGGGGGGTTCTGGTTCTGGGCCTTGTACTCCTTGACCTCGACGCCGTTGAGCCCGTAGGCGTCTCTGGTCGCCTTGATCGCGCGGTCGAAGTACACCTGCTCCTTCTGCAGCTGGCTCGGCTTGACGGTGAACGACTGCACCGCCGCCGGGTAGATGCCGCCGACCGCGACCGCGGAGAGCGCGAGCAGCCCCAGCGCGAGGCCCGGCCAGACCAGGTTGCGCATGAAGGCGTTGGAGAAGACGAGGATCGCGATCGCCACCACGATCGAGATCCAGGCGAGGATCTCCTTGGCCGGCAGCAGCGCGTTGATGTTGGTGTAGCCGGCGCCGTAGAGGTCCTGTGTGGGGAACTTGTCCAGCAGCAGGCCCCGCCGGTCGAGGAAGTACGCCGCGGCCTTGAGCAGCACGAACGCCGCCACCAGCGCGGTCAGGTGGGCCCGGGCGGCGGCCGTCATGCGCTCGCCGGCGCCCTGCAGGCGCACCCCGCCGAACAGGTAGTGCAGCGCCAGGGCGCCCAGCAGTGAGAAGACGATCGTCGTGAACGCCACGCCCAGCAGGTACCGCCAGAAGGGGTACTCGAAGACGTAGAACGAAAGGTCGACGTTGAACTGCGGGTCGGTCTGGTTGAAGGGGGTGCTGTTGCTGAACAGCATCCACTCCTGCCAGTGGCCCTGCGCCGACAGGCCGGAGAACAGGCCGATCAGCCCGGCGACCAGCACGATCCAGCCGGTCATGTGCGGCAGCAGGAACAGCCGGTAGCGGTCCAGTGCGTGCTGCTCCGCGGAGTGCGGCCGCAGCAGCGGCCGGGTGCGGTAGGCGAGGTAGAGGTTGGCGGCGATGACCAGACCGACGGCCACGCCGAAGATCAGGAACATCCAGAGACGGGTCGTGAGTACCCCGCTGAAGACCTGGGTGTACTTGACCTCGGAGAACCAGAGGTAGTCGGCCCACGCCCCGACGACGCGGTCGAACACGGTGAACAACAGGAAGACGACGACCAGGACGGCGATCGTGACTCGTCCACGACGGCTCACCCTGGTCATCGGGTTGCGCATTACCACGGTCGGCTCCGCCCGTTCGCGTATGGAAACTCGTTCAGCGTAGTCATCAGCTACACAGCGTTGGTGTCCGACCGGCCCGGATCTGCTCGAGCGCGGTCAGCGCGTCGTCCAGTGTGGTCACCTTGACCAGCGGCAACCCGGACTGCGGGTTGTCCATGGCCTCGGCGCAGTTGGCCGCGGGGGTCAGAAAGAACTTGGCCTTGGCCGCCTTCGCGGCGACCAGCTTCTGGGGGATGCCGCCGATCGGGCCGACGTTGCCCTCCTCGTCGATCGTGCCGGTGCCGGCGATGATGTAGCCGCCGGTCAGGTCCTCGGTCTTGATCGTGTCGATGATGCCGAGCGTGAACATCAGCCCGGCCGACGGGCCGCCGATCTTGTCGAGCTGGATGCTCAGCTCGAACGGGTGCGGCTGCTTCGCCTCGACGACGACGCCCAGGCGCGGGTTGCCGTCGTCGCCCTTCTTCGTCGTCAGGCTGACCGTCTTCGTCTCGGTGCCGCGCTTGAACTCGATCTGCCGGGGCGTGTCGGCCGGCTTGGCCCGGACCAGCTCGGTGAGCTTGGCGACCGACGTCACGGCGGTGCCGTCGATCGCGGTGATCACGTCGTTCTTCTGCAACTGCCCGGCCGCCGGGTATCCCTCGGTGACCTCGCCGACCGTGACCTGCACCGGATAGCCCAGCTCCTTCAGCGCGACGGTCTCGGCCGAGGTCTGCGACTCCTGGAAGTCGCGGGCATTGTCGTCCTGGACCTGCTGCTCGCTGCGGTCGGGCGGGTAGATCAGCTCGCGCGGGACCACCGCCCGGTCGTCCTTGAACCAGCCGATCATGGCGTCGAACAGGGTCAGGTCCGGCTGGACCGACACCGTCGTCATCCGCAGCTCACCGGCCGATTTGGTCACCGGCACACCGCTCACGTTGATGATCGGCTTGCCGTCCGGCTTGCCGGTGTCCGTGCCCAGCGTGTTGTAGGTCGGCCCGGGGCCCATCTCGACATAGGGCACCTTGACCACGGTCGCCTGCCAGGACAGCACCAACAACAACAGCGCCCCGAACAACACGGTGAGGCCACGACGTCTCATGGCGGCGAGCCTAGCGCTCCCGTCCGACAAGAACCGGAAGCGAGTACCGTTGTGGAATGCCCGCAGACATCCCGTTCGGCTTCGGTCCGCCCGGCGGCGACGTGCCGGATCCCAACGATCCGCGCCAGATGCAGCAGTTCCTGAGCCAGCTGCAGCAGCTGTTCGCCACGCCCGGCGGCGGCCCGGTCAACTGGGATCTGGCTCGTCAGCTGGCACAGGCGCACCTTACCGGGGGCGGCCCGGCCGCGGCGCAGTTCCCGGTCGGCTTCGCCATGCCCGGCGCCCCGATGCCGGCGCCCGAGGCCGCGGCCGACGCGCCCAAGCCGGTCGGCGACCCCCCGGTGACCGCGGTCGAGCGCGCCGCCGTCATCGAGGCGCTGCGCCTGGCCGACCTGTGGCTGGAGCCGGAGTCCGCCCTGCCGTCGGGTGTGCGGTCGACCACGGCCTGGAGCCGCGGCGAGTGGCTCAACCAGACCCTGCCCATCTGGAAGAAGCTGTGCGACCCGGTCGCCGCCCGGATGGTCTCCGCCATGACCGAGCTGGTGCCCGAGGAGATGCGCGCCCAGATGGGCCCGATGACCTCGATGGTCGCCTCGCTCGGCGGCGCGCTGCTCGGCGGGCAGCTCGGCACCGCGCTCGGCTCCCTCGCCGCCGAGGTGCTCTCGGCCGGCGACATCGGCCTGCCGCTCGGCCCTGCGGGCACGGCGGCGCTGGTCCCGGCCAACATCGCCGAATACGGCAAGGGCCTGGAGATCCCCGACGACCAGGTCCGCCTCTACGTCGCCCTGCGCGAGGCCGCCCACCAGCGCCTCTTCGGTCACGTGCCGTGGCTGCGCGGCCACGTCTTCGCCGCCGTCGAGGCCTACGCCGCCGGGATCCACGTCGACCGCGAGGCGATCGAGGAGGCGATGAGCCGGATCGACCCGTCGACGCTCGGCAGCGACCCGCAGGAGCTCGTCCTGGAGGGCATCTTCACGCCCGAGGACACGCCCCAGCAGCGCGCCGCGCTGGCCCGCCTGGAGACCGCGCTCGCGCTGGTCGAGGGCTGGGTCTGCCACGTCGTCGACCGGGCCGCCGGCGACCGCCTGCCGGACGTCGTCCGCCTCTCCGAGGCCTTCCGCCGCCGCCGTGCGGCCGGCGGACCGGCCGAGCAGACCTTCGCCGCGCTGGTCGGCCTGGAGCTGCGCCCGCGCCGCCTGCGCGAGGCCACGGCGCTGTGGAACGCACTGACCGAGCACCGCGGCATCAGCGGCCGGGACGCCCTCTGGGGCCACCCCGACCTGCTGCCCGACGAGGAGGCGTTCGCCGACCCCGACCTGTTCGCCCGCACCCAGCTCGACCTGGGCGACCTCGGGTTCAGCGAGGAGTTCGGCAAGGACGACGAGACCGGCAAGGACGAGAGCTAGGGCCTAGGTCAGCAGCGCGCGGGTGGCGTCCCAGCCGTCCAGGCCCAGGTCCAGCCGGCGCAGGTCCTCGGGGCCGCGCAGCCGGTGCCAGCCCGGGGCCGACACGACCTGGCTCGGGTCCGGGCTCGGGCGGCGGGCCGCCGCCACGTCGCCGACCTCGGCGTCGAGGTCGGGCAGCCACTCGGGCACCGGCAGGCGGGCGGCCACGGCCAGGATGCCGCCCGAGTGCGAGGGCGCCACGGCCACGGTCTTCGACGACAGCGGTCTGATCAGCTTGCCGATGAGCATGGCCGGGAGGTCGGGCGCATCCGCCAGTACCACCACCGCTCGATCATGACCGTCGGCCTCCGCCGCCCGCAGTGCCGCGCGGATGCTCGGGGTGCCGACCGGGTAGATCCGGGTCGACGGCCAGGCGATCTTGGCCGCCAGCGCCAGGTCGGCCTCCACGGCGGCGATCGCCGGCTGGATCTGTGGCAGCGGCGCGAGCAGGTCGACCACGTCCTCGGCCAGCGCGGAGCGCCAGGTCTCGAGGTCCACGCCCGGGGGCGACCAGGTCACCGGGGCGAGCAGGGTCACGACCGCCGCGACGGTCATTCCGTGATCCCGAGACCGGCCGCAGCTGACACCCCCTCAAGATACCCTCGCGCCCGCTCGGACTTCGGATAGCGGGCCACGAGCGCCCAGAACGCGCTGCTGTGACTCGGGATCACCAGGTGTGACAGCTCGTGCAGCAGGACGTAGTCGATGACCCAGTCGGGCATCTCCTGAACGCGGTGCGAAATCCGGATGGTACCGTCTGCCGGCGTGCAAGATCCCCAGCGCCCGTTCTGGTTCTGCACCCAGCGCACGCTGGTCGGCCGGGACGCCGCGGGGTGATCGGGCAGGTAGCGGGCCGCCAGCCGGTGCGCGCGGGCGGTCAGCTCGGCGTCGGTGCGGCGAGCGCGTTGCTCGCGGACGGCGAGACGCTCCAGCATCCGATCGACCCACTCGCGCTCTTCCGCTCTGGAGAACTGCGCGGGGATCAGCACGACGACCCGCTCACCGTCGCGGTAGGCAGACACCGTGCGTCGGCGGCGCTTGCTGCGCCGCACCTCGATGACCGGCTTTCGCGTCATGCCGGCCCCTCAGGGGTACCGCTCACGGAGGAACGCTAGCTGGGAGCGGCCATGCCTTCGCAAGGCCCAATCTCGCGGAGCGCGCCCGTAAGTCACCCATTCGTGGCAGCTCGCCGGAAAGATTCCACCGGTTGTCCGGCCTGCTGACGGCCACTCGGAGCATTTCATCCACGGCTACCCACAGGGTTGCCCACACAGTTATCCCCAGCCTGTGCATAGTGTGTAGCGTGCGGTTGGAGGAAGATCTTCCGATTACGCTCGGCGTGTCCCGTCTAACCGCACTTTCCCCGAGTGTCCGACAAGGCACACTCACCACGTTGGCCTAGCTGGTCAGCACCGGTGCGCGCCGCGTGCGCCGGACCGAGATGAGGAGGGCATCGTGGCCGAGACATACAACGGCTACTGCGTCAAGTGCAAGGAGAAGCGGGACTTCGAGGGCGAGATAGCGATTTCGAAAACCGGCATGAAGATGGCGAAGGGCGCCTGCCCGGTCTGCGGCACGACGGTCAACCGGATCCTCGGCAAGGCCTGACCCGGCGCAGGCGTCCCGGGACTGCCCGCGCCGGGACAACAGCAGCCGAAAGCCCCGCCGAGTAGGGGCCACTCACACCATCGGCACGCGCGCCGCCCCCCGCCCGGCGCGTGAGCCCCGACGTCGTCGCGCGCACAACTGCCCGCGTGGTTTGCGGCCTTCGCGCAGTTCGCTGTGGATAACTCGGCGGCAAGCTGTGGATAACACCGGCCGACGGTGGACACTCCTGTGGATAACCACCGCGGCCGGTGCCCACGCTCTGCCAGCCTTACCCGCATGCGACCGACGCTTCTGCCCAACCTGCGGCGCCTCTGGCGCGACGAGCGCACGGTCCAGCTGGGCACCGACCCGGCCACCGCGATCATCCTCGAGCTGCGCCGCCCCGAGCTGGCCCGCGTCCTCGACCTGCTCGACGGCTCGCACACCGAGCACGCCGTGCTCGACGCCGCCGAGGCGCTCGGGCTCGGCCGCCAGGACGCGCGCGACCTGATCGGCGCCCTGCACGACACCGGCCTGGTGGTCGGCGCCCACGCCCTCGTCCCGGTCGGCCTGCCGCGGCGGACGCACCGGCGGCTCAGCATCGAGGCGGCCGCGATCGGCCTGCGGATGCGCGCCGAGCCCGGGCCCGGCCGGCGCAGCCCCGCCGACGTACTGCGGCGGCGCCACGCGGCAAAGGTCGTGGTGGCGGGCGACGGGCCGCTGGTTGCTCCGCTGGCCGCCGTGCTGGCCGCGGCCGGGGTCGGGCACGTCGACCCGGCCGTGGACGGGCTCACCGGCCCGCCGGACGTCCTGGTGGGCGGGCTGAGCAGCGCCGACGTCGACTCGTCGCGGGCCATCGCCACCGCCACGGCGATCGTGCGGTTCGCTCCGGACGCGGAGGTTTCAGCGGTACGGGCTGATGCGGTCGACTTCGTCGTGCGCGTCGGCGATCGGCAGCCACCGGCGCTGGCGCGCCGGGGTGTGCGGCTGCACGCGCTGCCCCGGCTGGACGTCACCGTGCGCCTCGGCACCGTCCTCGTCGGCCCGCTGGTCCGCCCGGCCGCCTCGCCCTGCCAGGGCTGCCTCGACCTGCACCGGCTCGACCGCGACCCGGCCTGGCCCGCGCTGGCCGCCCAGCTGGCCACGACGCCGATCCGCGACGGGGAGCCGTGCGCCTCGACCACGGCACTCGCCGGCGCCGCATTCGCTGCCGACGAGGTGCTGTCGTACCTCGACGGAGCGGCCGCGCGGACCGAGGCGGCCATCGTCGAGATACCCCGGGCAGGCGAGTTCCGGCGCCGGGAATGGGGCGCACATCCACGCTGTGACTGCCGTCGCCGTCGTCGGAGCGCTCCGACCGGGTAAGAATGACGTGTGACCGAGATCCCCAGGGGCGCAGTCGCCCGCACCGCACGGCTGGCGTCTTTGCCCCTCGGGCTCGCCGGGCGGGCTGCGCTCGGCCTCGGCAAGCGCGTCACCGGCATGGCCGCCGACGTCGTTTCCGCCGATGTCCAGCGACGCACCGCCGAGCACCTGTTCAGCGTCCTCGGCCAGCTCAAGGGCGGCGCGATGAAGATGGGGCAGGCGCTGTCCGTCTTCGAGGCCGCACTGCCGGAGGAGCTCGCCGGGCCCTACCGGGCCGCCCTCACCAAGCTCCAGGAGGCCGCGCCGCCGCTGCCGGCCGCCAGCGTGCACAAGGTGCTCGCCGAGTCGCTGGGCGCCGACTGGCGCGACCGGTTCGCCGAGTTCGACGACAAGCCGGCCGCCGCGGCGAGCATCGGCCAGGTGCACCGCGGGGTCTGGGCCGATGGGCGCCAGGTGGCCGTCAAGGTGCAGTACCCCGGGGCCGGCGAGGCGCTGCGCTCCGACCTCAACCAGCTCGCCCGGTTCGCCGGCCTGTTCAAGGCCGTCCAGCCCGGCCTCGACGTGAAGCCGCTGGTGCAGGAGATCCGGGACCGGGTCACCGAGGAGCTCGACTACGAGCTGGAGGCCCGCTCGCAGATGGCGTTCGCGGCGGCGTTCGCCGACGACCCCGACATCTTCGTGCCCGAGGTCCTCGCTTCCTCCCCGCGCGTCCTGGTGACCGAGTGGGTCGACGGCACCCCGCTGTCGACGATCATCGCCTCGGGCACCGAGGAGGAGCGCGACCACGCCGGCGAGCGGATGGCGCTGCTCCACTTCTCCGCACCGGCGCGCGCCGAGATGCTGCACGCCGACCCACATCCGGGAAACTTTCGCATCCTGGCCGACGGCCGCCTCGGCGTCCTCGACTTCGGCGCCGTCGCCCGGCTGCCCGGCGGCCACCCGGAGGTGATCGGCCGGCTCACCCGGCTGGCGCTGGCCGGCGACGCCCAGGCGGTCATGGAGGGCCTACAGGGCGAGGGGTTCATCAAGGGCGATCCGAAGATCGACGCCGAGGCGGTGCTCGCGTACATCAGGCCGATGCTCGACCCGCTCGCCGAGGACGAGTTCCGGTTCAGCCGGGCCTGGCTGCGCGCCGAGGCGGGGCGGTTGGCCAACCCGAAGAGCCCGGCCTACACGATGAGCCGCCAGCTCAACCTCCCGCCGTCGTACATGCTGACGCACCGGGTCACGCTCGGCTCGATCGGCGTTCTGTGCCAACTGGAGGCCAAGGCGCCGTACCGGGCCATCCTCGAGCGCTGGCTCCCCGGGTTCGCGGAGCCGGAGCCGGAGCCCGAGGTGGGCGAGGCGGTCCCGCGGGCGGTCGTGAAGCGGGCGACGAAGTCGACCCGCCGCCGCAAGACGGCCGAGGACGCCGCGTAGCCACGACAAGCCGCACCCGCCCGCCACCCGCCTAACTCACACCCCCACCCACCGCCCGGTTGCCTCCCACCGCCCAGTTGCCGCTGGCCGCTCGGTTGCCTCCCGCCGCCCAGGTCGCCGCCCACTCCACCCGCGCCGCCCGCTCCAGGCGCCGCCGATTTTGGAATTGTGGTCCCGGCTATGTCGGGAATAGCCATATAAGTCCGGGGCCACAACTCCAAGATCGCGGAGCGAGAGAGCAGCGCGGACGCGGAGCTCCATGGGCGAGGCGGCGCCGCGGTGCGAGAGACGCGAAGGGTCGTGGGCATGGAAAAGCCCTCCCCGGCCGAAGCCGGGGAGGGCGGACACCATCAGCGCAGGCTCAGCTGCCGCTCCTGCTCGCGACGGGCGCGCATGGCGATCTGACGGGCGGACGAGTGAGCCTCAGCGTGCTGTACCGACTGAGGCCGACGCATTCGTGCGCGTGATAGTGCTTCGTGGAGAAGTTGCAAGGACATGACGAAACTCCTGGGTCGGTTGGTGCGAACGTCGGTGGACGGTTGAGCGAGACGGAGCCGGGTCGGCTGCGGATTCCGCAGACCTCGGCTGGCCGGCAACAGATGTGCGTTCATGTCAGGCCGCCACCCCCGCGGCAACCGCCGCGGCACGAGCAGCAACTTCGACCCGCAGGACGGCGTCGCGCGCGACGTCCTCCTTGCGCGGACGACCCCGCGGACGCTTCCGCGGCACCACGGCACCGCGCTCGAAGATCTCGCCACCCCAGACACCCCAGGGCTCGGCGCGCTCGATCGCGCCGGCCAGGCACTCGACACGGAGCGGGCACTCCACGCAGAGCGACTTGGCCAGC
Source organism: Dactylosporangium sp. NPDC005572 (assembly GCF_040605515.1). Lineage (NCBI taxonomy): Bacteria > Bacillati > Actinomycetota > Actinomycetes > Micromonosporales > Micromonosporaceae > Dactylosporangium > Dactylosporangium sp. NPDC005572. The sequence goes on from NZ_JBEXCY010000089.1 coordinate 11,478, forward strand.
TCGAGCTCGGCCGGCGAGTCGGCGAACCACAGGTCCGGGTCGAAGGTACGGCAGGGCAGGTCGGACTTGACGCCTCGCGCAGCGACACGGAGGCGCTCGTCAGCGGTCGACTCAACACGCACGTCGATCGATGCCAAAGCCAGGCTCATCCCGGTCACCCCTTTCTGTTTGTCGATCGTTTGGTGTGATCGTCGGTACAAAATCAATGAGGCCGCGGATCCCGGTGTCGGGTTCCGCGGCCTCGAGGTGAGCCGGAGAGTCGGTCTTTTAGACCGGCCTGCCTCGAGGTGGTATGCCGCGGACTCCGCCATTGGGCTTCGGAGCCGTCATGTCGTGCTTAGCGGTGAACCCACTGGTCCCCTGAACCTGGATCCCACGCCGGTCGAGCTGAATGACCTGCTGCAGCTGGTCCGCAGCCGGGCGCTCAGCGCCGACTCTGCCGTCGCCGACCAGTCCGTCGATCCGGCGCGCCCCGCCAACCCGGACCGACTCGGTAGCCAGCGCCTCGACGGACGCCGGAACCAGGACGGAAACGGAGGTGAGAACAGCCGGGACCGCGGCCGGAGCCGGGACGACCGCCGCAACCGGGGCCTGCGCGACGGCGACGCCGCCAAGGGCAGACTCCTGCCACGGAGCGAGAACTGACGGCGGCGAGACGCGGCGGGCCGGCAAGGCCGGCGGCATGCAGGCAGCGAACGTCGCCGATGGGCGCTCGTTGGTTAGATAGAACGTCACCGGGACTCACCGCCTCTCTACGCTCGCCAGCTGTCGACCGCCGGTCTTCCGGCGTCGTGTTCGCAGGCTATGCCGTCCCGCGACGGTAGGGCAATCGAATTATCGGAGAAAGTCCTTGTCACTTTTCAGTCATCGACGCGCGCAAGATCCTCTACGGTTGCGCCGCTGACCAGAGCCAGGACGTCGTCGCCGTAGAGGCCCAGCTTGCGGGGGCCGATGCCGGCGATGACGGCCAGCTCCTCGCGCCGCCCGGGGCGCCGCTCGGCGATCGCCGCGAGGGTGACGTCGGTGAAGATCACGAATGGCGGAACGCGCTGGACCTGGGCCAGCCGGGCCCGCCAGGCGACGAGCCGGCCGAGCAGCTCCTCGTCGAGGTCGGACGGGCAGGATGCGCACCGGCCGAGCTTGCGGTCGACGCCGTTGATGAGCCCGGTGCCGCAGATCCGGCAGGACACCGCCATCACCCGCTTGACCCGGCCGGCGACGGCGCCCTTCGGCAAAGGTGCGGCGCGGGTGGGCTCGGCCGACGGGAGAAACCGGCTGGCCCGGCGGGCGCGGCCGCCCGGGCTGCGGGCCGACGCATACGACAGCCAGAGCGTGTGCCGGGCGCGGGTGATCCCGACGTACAGCAGGCGCCGCTCCTCCTCGACGGCGTCGGCCGAGCGCGCGTGGATCACCGGCAGCATGCCCTCGGTCAGCCCGACGAGGAACACCGCGTCCCACTCCAGGCCCTTGGCCGAGTGCAGGGACGAGAGCGTGACCCCGTCGACGGTCGGCACGTGCTGGAGCGTCGCGCGCCGCGACAGCTCGTCGTTGAACTCCTCCAGGCTGCGATCCGGCATGCCCTCGGCGAGCGCCACGAGCGCGGCGACGGCCTCCCAGCGCTCCCGCAGCGCGCCGCCGGCCGGCGCCTCGCCGGGCCGCCACCCCATGGCCTCCAGCGCCTGCACGACGACCTCCGGCAGCGTCTCCCCCGCCGGCGGCGTCCGGGTCGCGGCGCGGAGCACGATCATCGCCTGGCGAACCTCGGCCCGCTCGAAGAAGCGGTCGGCACCGTGCACCACATACGGCACGCCCGCCTCGGCGAGGGCCTCCTGGTACACCTCGGACTGGGCGTTGATGCGGAACAGCACCGCGATCTCGCGCGCCGGCGTGCCGCCCGCGATCAGCTCGGCGCAGCGCGCCGCCACCGCCGCGGCCTCCTCCGGCTCGTCGGCGAAGACCCGGGTGGCCGGCTCGGGGCCGGCGGGCCGCTGGCCGACCAGCTCCAGCCGCAGCCGGGCCAGGTCGCCGCGGGCCCGCGAGATGACCGAGTTGGCCAGGCCGACGACCTGCGGGGTCGAACGGTAGTCGCGGATCAGCCGGACGACCCGCGCGTCGGGATGGCGGCGCTTGAAGCCCACGAGGTAGGTCGCGCTGGCACCGGTGAACGAGTAGATCGTCTGGCTCGCGTCGCCGACCACCGTCAGGTCCTCGCGGCCGCCCAGCCAGGCGTCGAGCAGGCGCTGCTGCATCGGGTTGACGTCCTGATACTCGTCGACGACGAAGTGCCGGTACTGCGAGCGGATCTGCTCGGCGACGTCGGCGTGCTCCTCCAGCGCCCAGATGGCGGCCCGGATCATGTCCTCGAAGTCGATGACGCCCTGGGCCCGCTTGATCCGCTCGTAGTGCGCGTAGACCTGGCCGACCCGGCCGACCTCGAACGGCGGCTCGCGCATGGCCTTGCCGGCCGCGGCCGCATAGTCGTCGGGCTCGACGAGCGACGCCTTGGCCCACTCGATCTCGCCGGCGAGGTCGCGGGCGCCGGTGCCGTCGATCTTCAGGCCGGCCCGGGTGGCGGCCAGCCCGACCAGCCGCGCCTTGCTCTCCAGCAGCTCGGGCATCTCGCGGCCGTCGAACAGCCGCTGGGCGAAGTAGCGCACCTGGCGCAGCGCCGCCGAGTGGAACGTGCGCGCCTGGACCCCGTCGGCACCGAGCTGGCGGAGCCGGGCCCGCATCTCGGCGGCGGCCCGGGCGGTGAACGTGACGGCGAGGATGTGCTGGGCCCGGACCTCGCCGGCCCGGACGCGGTGCGCGATGCGGTGGGTGATCGCCCGGGTCTTGCCGGTGCCGGCGCCGGCCAGGATGCACAGCGGACCCGCGGGCGCGGTCACCGCCGCCGCCTGCTCCGGATCCAGTCCCGTCAAGATGTCTGAGGAATCCACCACAACTAGGCATCATCTCAGCCGGGTATGACGTTATGGCGAGCGCTACTTCGTGCCTCGATCCGCCGGGAGGGAACACACCTCATGATCACCATGTACTCGACGAGCTGGTGCGGCTACTGCCACCGCCTCAAGTCGCAGCTGGACCGCGAAGGTATCCAGTACCAGGTCGTCGACATCGAGCGGGACCCGGCGGCGGCGACGTACGTCGAGAGCGTCAACGGCGGCAACCAGACCGTCCCGACCGTGAAGTTCGAGGACGGCACCGCCCTGACCAACCCGACGATCAAGCAGGTGAAGTCCAAGCTGGAGAGCGCGCTCAGTAGCTGACCCTTCACGAAGCGGCGTCAAGTCGCTACCGTGTGACTCCAGGGAAACCTGGGGAGGCCGCCACCATGCGGGTAGCGCGCGACTTCGCCGTTCGCGGCCCGGTGCCGTATCACGCGCCCGAAAGGCCGCGCGTCGCGGACCCGGACCGCCGTCGGCAGATCGCCGACTACCTCGCCGGTGGCGCCACGATCGGCCACGGCTCAGGCCCCGCGGTGCTGCACACCGACGGGGTCTGGCTGTGGCCGGAGCGCTTCGTCGAGGAGATCCTCGAGCACGGCCTCGCGCCGGAGCCGGACCTCGTCGACCAGATGCAGGCCCGCGCGTTCCGGGCGCCCGCCCCGGCGCAGGACGAGCGCCTGGCCGCGGAGGCCCTGGCCGCCTGGCGGTCGGGCCCGCCCGCGCCGCCGCGCCTTTTGATCACGTACTTCGTGCGCCTCGACGAGGACTCCTCCCCCGACGCCCCCGTGTCACTGCTGCGCCGGACGGTCACGCCGGACGGGCGCATGGCCGAGGAGGCCCTGTGGCGGGACATGGCCTGGCACCCGACCTACGCCCTGTCCAGCCCGAAGATCGACTACGACATCCGCGAGGCGAGCCCGGCGCAGGCCGCCCGCGTACTCGACGCCTGGTGCGCCAAGTGGCACGCGGAGCAGGTCAGGCGCCGAGCCACGACGTGATGAGGTAGTGCGCGATCGACGCCGGGAACGGCAGGCCGAAGTCGTGCGACGACCCGTCGAGCACCGCGGCGATCTCGCTGCGGGTGAACCAGCGGGCCTCCAGGATCTCCTCCTGGTCGACCTGGATGTCCGCGCCGACCGGGGCCGTCGCGTGGAAGCCCAGCATCAGCGAGCCCGGGAAGGGCCAGGGCTGACTCGACGAGTACCGCACCTCGGTGACCCGCACGCCGACCTCTTCGAGCACCTCGCGCGCGACCGCCATCTCGGCCGACTCGCCCGGCTCGACGAACCCGGCGAGGGTCGAGTACCGCCGGACGCTGCCGACGTTCGCCCACTGCGCGTTGCTGCCGAGCAGGCAGCGCCCGTCGGGCCCGGCCACGCCGTCGTGCACGAGCATGATCACGGCGGGGTCGGTGCGCGGCCAGAGCGTCTCGGCGCCGTCCTCGGTCTGCCGCACCCAACCACCCTGGGCCGGCACCGTCAGCTTGCCGCTGAGCGGGCTGTACGGGTGCCGGGAGTGCCAGTTGGCCAGCGCCACCCCGGTGATGAACAGCCCGGCGGACAGGTCGGCCAGCGAGTGGCCGACCTGCCGCAGGTTGACCCGGCGGGTGCCGGGCGGGGCCGTCACGTCGGCGGCCACGGCGAAGTACACCGTGCCGTCCGGCTCCTCGCCGAGGAAGAACCGCTCGCCCGGCGGCGCCTCGTCGGGGCCGACGAGGACCAGCTCTGGCGGGTCGTCGCCGCGGACGAGCACGTGCCCGTCGTCGACGACCACCACGCGGGCGCGCAGCCACGCCTTGGCGAGCCACTCCTCGTCGAGGCGGCGGCGGGCCGCCCGGTCCAGCGTGCCGCGCGCGAGCGGCGGCCCTTCCGGCGAGCTCATGCGACCTCCGCTCCGCTCCGGCCGCACGAGTCTGAGGCTGAGCCCATGATGAGCGGCCTCCTCCGCTTCGCTCCGGAACCGCTCATCCCCGGATCACGGCCGTGAGCGCGCTCAGTGGCTTCTCGATCTGCTCGGCGTCGCCGAGGACCACGGCGGCGGCCTTCGCCGGCGCGAGATACTCCGCGGCGGCCGCGGCCACGTCCTCCCGGGTCGCCTTGGCCAGCCGGGCCGCGTGCTCGGCGAGGTAGTCGAGCCGCAGCCCGAAGCCCGCGTAGGTGGAGACCAGCCCGGCCAGGCCGGCCTGGGTCGACATGCCGAGCTGGAGGGTGCCCAGCGCGTACTGCCGGGCCTGCTCCAGCTCGTCCTCCTTGGGCGGGAGGCTGGCCAGCCGGCCGAGTTCGTAGAGCGTCTCGAGCAGCGCCGGGCCGGTCACCTCGGTCGCCACCTCGGCCGCGACCACCAGGGCCGAACCGGCGACGGCGTGCTCCACGAGCGAGTGGGGGCCATAGGTGTACCCCTTGTCCTCGCGGATGTTCTCGACCCAGCGCGACGAGAAGTAGCCGCCGAAGACGAGGTTGGCCAGCTGCAGCGCCGCGTGGTCCGGGTGCTGCCGGGTGACCGCCGGCAGCGCGATGCGCAGCGACGACTGCACCGAGCCGGGCCGGTCGACCAGGGTCAGCGGCCCGGGCGCCAGGGCCGGGACCGTCGGCAGTTCGATCCCGACGCCGTTGCCGTCCCACTTGGCGAGCATCTTCTCGGCGGCGGCGATCGCCTTCTCCGGCGTGATGTCGCCGACGATGACGAGCGTGGCGCCGGCCGGGTGGAGCCGCTCGCCGTGCAGCGTGCGCAGGCCGGTCGGGGTGACCGCCTCCACCTGCTCCGGCGTGGGGGTCTGGACGGCGTAGGGGTGCTTGCCGTACATCCGCTTCAGCAGGGCCACCCGCGCGAGGTGGCTCGGCTGGCTCTGCGCCACCCGGATCCGGTCGACGAGCCGCGCCCGCTCCGTGGCGACCTCGTCGTTCGGGTAGCTGGCGTCGGTGAGCACCTCGGCGAGGATGTCGAGCAGCCGCTCCAGGCCGCCGACGAGAGCGTTGCCCGAGATGAGCAGCCGGTCGGGGTCGGCGCCCGCGGAGAGCCCGCCGCCGACCTTCTGCAGCTCGGCGGCGATGTCCACGGTCGACATGGTCGACGTGCCGGACAGCACGGTCTGGGTGAGCATGGCCGCCTTGGCCAGGTTCGCCTTGGCGAAGGGCACCCGCAGCCGTACCTCGACCAGCGGCACCGACGTGCGCCGCAGCGCGATCACGGTCAGCCCGTTGGGCAGCGTCTGCTCGACGATCTTCGGCAGCTTCAGCGGGCGGTTGGGCCCGAGCACCGGCAGGGTCCGCTGGGGAAGCGGGGTTTCGACAGTGGTCACTTGGCTCCTCCGGCGATGACCTCGACCGCGGCGCGGCGGGACGGGACCAGCTGCGCGGCCGCGGCGACGATCTCGTCCTCGGTGACCTCGCCGATCAGCGTGTGCAGCTGGTTGAGCAACTCCGGCTCGCCCCGCTGCTGCTCCAGGACGGCCATCTGCAGCGCCCGGCCGAGCACCGCGTCGGTGTCGCGCAGTAGGTGGGTGGCCATGCGGGCCTGCGTGCGGCTCAGCTCGTCGGCCGCGAGGCCGTCGGAGGCGATGCGGGCGCACTCCTCCTCGACCGTGCGCAGCACCTTGTCGATGTCGCCGCCCGGAGGCAGGTGCGCCTGGAGGATGAGGGCGGTGGGGTCGCGCACCGCGAACGGCTCGCCCATGAAGCCGACATAGCCGCCGACGCTCGTCACCGACCGGTCGCGCAGCACGAGCCGCTCGACCAGCCGCGAGGCGTCGCCGTCGGTGAGCACCTCAGCCAGTACCACATATGGCAGATAGCCACGGAGATCGTTGATCGGATCCGGCACCCGCCAGGCGGCGGCGACGGCCGGCAGGGGCGCCAGCCGGTCCTCGTAGGACGACCGCCGCTCCGCGGTGAGGTCGGGCTCGGCGAAGTCGGGCCGCACCGGGGCGGGCCGGGCCGGCACGTCGCCGAAGTGCCGCTCGATCAGCGCCGTCGCCGTCGCGACGTCGAAGTCGCCGGAGACCGCCAGCACGGCGCTGCCGCAGGCGTAGTAGCGGTCGAAGAAGTCGGCGGCGTCCGCGACGGTCGCCGACTCCAGGTCGTCGAACGAGCCGTAGCCGTCGTGCGCGTTGGGGAACGTGTCGAACATGACCGGGGGCAGGCGCAGCCAGGGGAACCCGCCGTACGGCCGGTTGAGCACGTTGACCCGGATCTCCTCCTTGACCACGTCGACCTGGTTGCGCAGGTTCTCCTCGGTCAGCCGGGGCGCGCGCATGCGGTCGGCCTCCAGGAAGAGAGCCCGCTCCAGCGCGTTCGACGGCAGCGTCTCGAAGTAGTCGGTGTAGTCGAAGTGGGTCGATCCGTTGAACGTGCCGCCGGAGCCCTGCACGTAGCGGAAGTGGGCCAGCTTCTCCAGGCTCTCCGAGCCCTGGAACATCAGGTGCTCGAACAGGTGGGCGAAGCCGGTCCGGCCTTGCGGCTCGGATCTGATGCCGACGTCGTACACCACGGCGACGCCGACGACCGGCGCGGCGCGGTCGGGCGTCAGCACCACCCGCAGGCCGTTGGGCAGGGTGAGGCGCTCGACGGGATACTTGGAGGCCGGAATTCGCACGGCGGGACTACGACGAGGCACGCTCCGAATCTATCCCGTCCGTCGAGGAAACCCGGATTCGACGTTCGGCCCGCACCGCATTCGCCACAAGAACGCCGAGCACCACGATCAGCGGGAGGCCCAGCAGCCACCCGTACGGCTCCCGCGAGCGGGGCCCCCGGGGCGTGGCCGGTGCGGCCTGGGCGGTCGCGCTCGGCCCCGCGCTCGCCTGCCCGTTCGGGGTGGCGCTCGGGCTCGGCGCCGGCACCGGCAGGCTCTTGGTCAGGGCCGGCACGAGGTCGAGGCGGCCCTGCCCGTAGTCCCGGTCCAGGCCCTTCTCGCCCGCGTCCGCCGCGGTCAGCGTCATCCGGCGGACGATGTCGGGGGCCTTCAGCGCCGGGTACGCCGAGCGGAGCAGCGCGACCGCCCCGGCGAGCAGGCCGGGCGAGGCGTTGCCGTCGTCGACGCGGTAGCCGCCGCCGCTGTTGGTGGTCATGATCTGGTCGCCGGGCACGCCGAAGCCCAGGCGCCGGCCGCTGGTGGACTGCACCCGGACGTCACCCGCACGAGACAGTGGTACCGCGGCCAGCACGCCGTCGTAGCCGGCCGGGAACGGCTCGAAGTCCTGGCCGGGCTGGTTGCCGTCGGCGGCGATCACGATCGCGTCGCTCTCCTGGGCGCCGCGCACGGCCTGCATGAGCCGCTCACTGCCTCCCACGGAGTACCCCACAACGATGATCTTGATGCCGCGGCTCACCGCGAGGTCGATGCCGTCCGCCAGCTGGTCGGGCGTCACGGCGCCCGTCGGGTCGGGGCTGGCCGGCGAGCCGATCACCACCGGCAGGATCCGTGCGCCCGGGGCGATCCCGATGACGCCGGCGCCGTGCTCGTCGCCGGTGCGCTCGTCCTTGTGGCCCTGGCCGGCGACCAGGCCGGCGAGCGCGGTGCCGTGGCCGTTCTGGTCGACGCCGCTCGCGCCCGGGCTCTCGGTGACGAACACCGGGTCGAGCACCGCGCCGACCAGGTCGGGGTGGCTGCGGTCGACGCCCGTGTCGACGATCGCGACGGTGGTCCCGTCGCCACGGCTCTTCTGGTTGGCCTCGGCCACCTTGAGGTACCGCAGATGCCACTGATCGTCACGAATGACGTCAGCGTGCGCGGACCCGGCGGTGCCGAGCGCGACACCGATCCCCACGGCCACCGCTAAGGCCACCGGCTGCTTCATGCGCGATAGCGTGCCGGATCGACGCAAGCAACGCCACTTACAGAGGTCGGACGCTTTCTGTGACCTCATCGGCGACCGTGTCGAACTGACGGTGCGTGTCGGGGATGGATACGTAGAGGATCGCGGCCTCGACCTTGCCGACGTCGATCAGCGCGATCGAGACCAGCTCGCTGCGGGCCTTGAGCCCCGGCTGGGAGAAGTGCAGCCGGAACTTGATCAGCCGGGCCGGCCGGCCGCCGAGCTCCAGGTCGCGGGCCTCGATGTCCTCGCGCTGGTTGCTGTCGGGGTAGAAGCTCACCCGCACGTCGGCGGCGATCTGGTCGCCGATGCACTTCAGGTCGAGCACCAGCCCGTCGTTGACCGCGGCGGGGACGTGCCCCGACAGGATCGTGGCGTGGTAGTCCGAGCCGTTGCCGTCGTAGTTGGGCTCGGTGACGAAGTGCTGGCCCACCCGGTAGGTCACCTTGAGCTCGCCCCGGTCGACCCAGGCCGCGTCCCACGGCGACCAGGGATCCCCGTACTTCTTGTACGAGATGCCCGCCTCTTCGTCGGCCGTGCGCGGCCCGGCCGGCACGTCGGGCACCCCCTGGTTGGGCCGCTCGGGCGGAATGCTGGGCGGCGGGCAGCGCCGGGCCAGCTCGGGCCGGGTGTCGCTGGGCCCCTTGGGCCGATCGCCGAACAGCCCCCCGGGCGTCGTGGCGTTGTTGGTCATGACCGACGCGAGCACGATCACGAGCCCGATGACCACGACGAGGATCGCGCCGCCGCCGAGCCACTTCATGATCTTCTTGTTGCGTTTGATCGGGTCGTCGTCGTCATCCGGCCCGCCGACGATCACGTCGGGCGGCGGCCCGATCGGCGGCACCCCCAGCCCGGACACCCGACCGGACTCATAACCGGCCGCCGCGCGCGGCTGCGCCGCCGGCCGTTGAACGGCCGGCGCGGGGCGAGGCGGCTCGACCACCACCTGGGTGTCGGGCTCCGCCCACGGCGAACTGTGCTCGGTCATCTCCCCGCAAGTGTCGCAGCCCGACGCCCGGGTTGCCAAAGATGCCCCGCGGGTGGTGACAGGCCTAGGGCTGCGGTTGCTGTGAGGGCGTGTGCAGCTGGGTGATCTGCGGATACCTGGGCTCGTCGGCAGCTGCCACCGGCCCGATGACAATGAGCGCGACGGTCAGCACTCCGGCGGTCGCGACGCCGACGACTAAGGCGACCTCTCGCATCTGCGATCCCTGCATCGTGCGGACTCCCCCTCGCATGCCCCCCTTGACAGCTTCGGCGACAATGCGGTCCCCGCGACAGCAACGTGTCGGAACCTTGCCAATTCATTGAGGCTCATCCGCCCGGCAGCGCCGTGATCAACTCCAGCAGCCCCTCCTCGTCCAGCAGGTCGGCGGGCCGGACCGTGACCCCGTCCCGCACGTAGAAGAACGCCGCCCCGACCTGCCCCAGCGGCACGCCGCGCAGCTCGGCCCAGGCCAGCCGGTACGCCGCCAGCTGCACCGCCGCCGCGGTCGCGTCGCTGCCACCGGGCCGCCCACCCGTCTTCCAGTCGACGACGTCGTACCGCCCGTCCTGGTACCGGTACACAGCGTCCATCCGCCCCCGCACCACGACCCCGGCGACGACGGACGCGAACGGCACCTCCACGTCGTACGGCACCCGGTCGGCCCACTCGCTCACCAGGAACCGCGCCTGAAGATCGGCAAGCGCCTCGTCCGGCGCGGCCCCCTCGTCGGCGGCCCCCGGCAGCTCGTCGATGTCGATCAGCCGCTCGGCGTTGAACCGCTGCTCCAGCCAGTGGTGGAAGGCGGTGCCCCGGCGCGCGTACGGGTCCGGCCGCGCCGGCAACGGCCGCCGTAACGCCCGCGCGAGCCGCTGCGGGTCCCGCCGGAGCGCCACGAGTTGCGAGACGGAGAGATGCCCGGGCAGCGACACCTCGACGACCCCGTCCTGCCGCGGCGCGAGCCGGGCCCGCTCCGCGAGCAGCAGGTCGGCCTCGGCCGCCCACCGCCGCCCGGCCGCATCCCGCACGACGACCGCCGCCCACCGCCGGGCCGTCCCACCACGGCCCGCGCCGCCCCCGACTTCGCCACCGCCGACCGCACCGCCGTCGCCTGCGCTCTCACCTGCGCCCTCGTCCGCGCCCTCGCCCGCGACCTCGCCCGCCTCGTCCGCGCCCGCACGGGCCGGTCTGGCTTCCGCGCCTTGCTCGCCCTCGCCTGATCCCGCGGCTGCGGCTGCCGCGCCTTCGCGGGCCGCTCCCTCCACCACGCGAGCCGGTCCAGCTTCCGCTCCTTGCTCCCACTCGCCCGCCCCGCCCGTGCCGTCGTCCACGCGAGCCGGACCGACCTCCGCTCCCCGCTCGCCGTCGCCCGATCCCGCGACTGCGACTGCCACGCCTTCCGCGGCCGGCCCCTCGCCCGCGCCGACGGGCGCGCCCTTGTCAACCTCTTCGGGCGCCTCCCCCGCCAACAGGTCGGCGGCGGCCGCTCGGACCATGGCCGCGGCCGACTCCAGCAGCGGGCGACGGGGGCCGAGCGGGTCGGCCGGCCAGCTCGCGCTCGGGATGTCCGCGGCCGTAGGGTTCTGCGCGTCCTGGCCCGGCTGCGCCGCCCAGGCGTCGACCACCCCGGCCCCGGCCAGGCACCGCTCGCGGATCTCCTCCAGGAACACCGACGGGCCCCGGGAGCGCTTCACGCCCTCGCCCCACCAGTACCCACTGGCCAGCAGCAGCCGGCGGGGCCGCGTCACGGCGACGTAGGCGAGGCGGCGCTCCTCGCGCACGTCATGATCGCGCCAGTCGCGGTTGAACGTCTCCAGCCGCGAGACCACGCCCTTGATGTCCGCGATACCGGAAAGGTCCAGAGTCGGCAGGCCGGCGTGGTCGCCCCGCAGCGGGAACGGCAGGACGCCCAGGCCGCGCAGCCAGTGGTCGCCGGCGTTCGACGCGCCCGGGAACACGTCGGCGGTCAGGCCGGCCACCGCCACCACGTCCCACTCGAGCCCCTTCGCCGCGTGGGCGGTGAGGATCTGCACGGCGCCCTCGACGACCTCGACCTCGCCCGGTGCCAGGCCACGCTCCTCGTTCTCGGCGGCGGCCAGGAACGCGAGGAACGCGCTGAGCGTCGCGCCTTCCGACTCCGAAGCGAACCGCGCCGCGATGTTGCTGAACGCGTCGAGGTGCCCGCGGGCCAGGCCCGCGTCGCCAGGGCGGGCCGCGACCTCGACGTCGAGGCCGATCACCCGCTCGATGTCGGCCACCAGGTCGGGCAGCGGCTGGTCGAGCCGGCGGCGCAGCCGGCGCAGCTCGGCGCCGAGGCCGGTGAAGCGGCGGTGCCCCTCGGCGGAGTACTGCTCGGGGTCGCCCGGGGCGTCCAGCGCCTCGACCAGCACGGCCTCGTCGAGCCGGTCGGCGAGGGCGGGCTCGTCCTCCGGGCCGGCCCGGCGCTCGGCGGCGATGCGGCGGGCCCGGCGGTACAGCGCGACGAGGTCCCGCGGGCCGATCCGCCACCGCGGGCCGGTCAGGATGCGCAGGAGGGCGGCGCCCTCGGCCGGGTCGGCGAGGACCCGCATGGTGCTCACCACGTCGCGGACCTCGGGCGTGTCGAGCAGCCCGCCCAGGCCGACGACCTCCACCGGCAGCCCGCGCGAGCGCAGCGCACTCTCCAGGGCGGGGATCTGCGCGCGGGTGCGGACCAGGATCGCGGTCGACGGGCGGTCCTCGACGGGGATGTCGTAGGGGAACGTGTCCGGATCGACCTTCGCCGCGAGCCGCCACGACGCCAGGACCCGGTCCGCGATCCACGCGGCCTCCTCGGCGAACGTGTCGAGGAGCGCACAGTGGACGGTGGCGGTCGACGCGGGCTCGGCGAGCCGGTCGGCCGGCGCCAGCTCCTGGACCCGCGCGCCGTGCGCCCGCAGCGGCCGGGACAGCGTGTTGGCGACGTCGAGGATCTCCGGCCGGTTGCGCCAGCTCGTGGTCAGCGACAGCTCGGGCGCCGGCCGGTCGGGCGCGACCGGGAACTCCTGCGGGAACCGGTCGAGGGTGCCGGCCGACGCGCCCCGCCAGCCGTAGATCGACTGGCAGGGGTCGCCGACCGCGGTGACCGGGTGCCCGTCGCCGAACAGCGCGCGCAGCAGCACCACCTGGGCGTGGCTGGTGTCCTGATACTCGTCGAGGAGCACCACCCGGAACCGGTCGCGCTCGACCGCCCCCACCTCGGGATGGGCCCGCGCCACCGTGGCCGCCCGGGCGAGCTGATCGCCGAAGTCCATGGCTTCCAGCAGGGCTTTGCGTTCCTGGTACTGCCGGATCAGCGGCAACAGCTGCAGCCGCGCCTGCTGGCGGGCCAGCACGTCGCGCACCGGCTTGGCCATCTTGCCCGTCTTGCCGCCGACCTCGGCGAAGAACCGCCCGGTCCAGGCGGCCACGTCGGCCGGCTCGCGAAGATGCTCGGCGAGGTCGCCGGCGAGGTGCAGCACGGCGTCGACGACCGTCGACGGGGCCGAGGACACGGCGGTCATGTCGCCGTCATAGGACCGGACCACCGCGTCGGCCAGCTGCCAGCACGCGGCCTCGGTGAGCAGCCGGGTCGACGGCTCATACCCGGCGCGCACCCCGTGCTCGCGAACGACCCGCGCGGCATACGAGTGATACGTGGCCACGGTCGGCTCGCCGGCGATGAGGTCGTCCCGGCCGAGCCGGCGGACGAGCTGACCGAGCCGCTGCCGGATGCGGTGGGACAGCTCGCCGGCCGCCTTGCGGGTGAAGGTGAGGCCGAGGATCTGCTCCGGCCGCACGTGCCCGTTGGCGACCAGCCAGACCACCCGGGCGGCCATCGTCTCGGTCTTGCCCGACCCCGCCCCGGCCACCACGAGCAGCGGCCGCACGGGAGCGGCGATGACCGCGGCCTGCTGGATCGTCGGCGCCGGCAACCGCAGCAGCTTGGCCAGCTCGACGGGCGCGTAGCTGGGGGGTGGGCCCGTCATGCGCCCGGGCCCGTCACGTGGCGGCCCTTGCCGGAGACCGGGCAGGACGTCTTCACCGGGCACACGCGGCACTTGTTGTTGACCACGGCGTTGAAGGTCGACGCCGCCATCGTCTTGGCCGTGCGCTGGACCAGCGCGCGGGCCCAGTCGGGGTCGGCGGCCTCGGCGAGCGGCGGCTGGACCTGCTCGCGGGCCGTGTTGGTCTCGCCGCCGAGCTGCACCAGCGAGGCACCGCCGGCGATCGTCGACTCCTCGAAGGCGCCCAGCTCGATCGCCGCCTGGTAGGCCGCGAGCTGCGGGTGCTCGGCCAGGTTGGCGTTGGCGGGGATGGTCTTGCCGGTCTTCAGGTCGACGACCACCAGCCGGCCCTGCTCGTCGAGCTCCAGCCGGTCGACCCGGCCCTTGATCTCGACCGGCGCCTCGGGGTCGGCCAACTCGACGAGGAAGTCCTGCTCGATCGAGACCAGCCGGCGCGGGTTGCCGGCCAGCCAGCCGATCAGCTTGTCGAGCATGTGCTCGGCCCGGTCGCGCTCGCGGCCGGCGAGCCAGCGCGCGGACAGCTCGATCGCGTCGAATCGGTCGGCGACATACGCCACCAACTGTGCCCGGTCGGCCGTCGCGTCGGAGGCGAGCATCGCCGCCGCGTGGACCAGGTTGCCGATCGACTGCTCGGGCGACGGGGTGAGCGCGCCGCCGTGGCGCTCCAGCAGCCAGCGCAGGCTGCACCGGTCGACGCTCTCCACGGTCGACGGCGTGACCTGCACCGCCTCGCCGGGGTCGACCAGCGGGCGGTCGTCGGAGAGCGCCGGCAGGCCCCACCAGCTGGCGGGGTCGGCGCCCGGCACGCCCTCGGCGGCCAGCCGGGCGAGCACCGCGGCGGCGGCCGCCCGCTCGGCGTCGGTGGCGTCGAGGTCGACGAGCGCGACCCGCAGCTCGGCGACCAGGGTCGGCAGCGTCAGCGCCCGCGGCGTCTCGAACGTCACCTGCCCGTCGAGCTCGGCGTCGCTCGACAGCTCGGTGAGGAACCGGCTGGGCTGCTCCTCGCCGTCGCCGGACGCGACCGCGGTGACGAGCACCTGCTCCCGGGCCCGGGTGACGGCGACGTAGAAGAGGCGGCGCTCCTCGTCGAGCATCGCGGCGAGCCGGCCCGTCGTCTCCATCGTGCGGCCGGCGAGGACCTCGACCAGCAGCTCCGAGCCGAGCACGCTGCCGCGCAGCCGCAGGTCGGGCCAGACGCCCTCCTGCGCGCCGGCGACGGCGACGACGTCCCACTCCAGGCCCTTGGCGGCGTGGGCGGTGAGGATGCGCACGGCGTCGCCCC
Organism: Dactylosporangium sp. NPDC005572; assembly: GCF_040605515.1. Lineage (NCBI taxonomy): Bacteria > Bacillati > Actinomycetota > Actinomycetes > Micromonosporales > Micromonosporaceae > Dactylosporangium > Dactylosporangium sp. NPDC005572. Next base: position 26,533 of record NZ_JBEXCY010000089.1, read on the forward strand.
GGTCGGCGGACGGGGCGAGCGAGTCGGCCGGCAGGTCCTGCCCCTCGACGTGGTCGAGGAAGACCGCGGTGCCGGCGCCCGGCAGCCGGTCGGTGAACCGGGCCGCCGCGTCGAACAGCGACACGACCGCGTCGAGGTCGCGGTCGGCCGCGGCGCCGCGGTGGCCGCCCCGGGCGCTGACCGCCGACCAGCGGTCGGCCAGGCCGCTGGCGTGCCAGACGGCCCACAGCACCTCCTCGGCGGTGGCGCCGGGCCGGGCCGCGGCGCCGCGCGCCTCCTGCAGCAGGCGGGCCACGGCGCGGGCCGGCGTCGCCCAGCGCCGCTCCACCATGGCCAGCTCGGCCGGGTCGCGCAGCGCGCGCACCAGCAGCACCCCGGACGGGCGCCGGTCGCCGGCGGCGAGCGCGAGGGCGCGGAGCCCCTGGCGGAGCCGCCGCTCGGCCAGCGGGTCGGCGCCGCCGAGCGGCGAGTGCAGCAGGGCGACCGCGGCGTCCTCGTCGAGGCGGGCGTCGTCAAGCGCGCAGCGCAGGAGCAGCAGCAGCGGCGCGATCGCCGGCTGGAGGTGCAGCGGCAGGTCCTCGGCCTCGGTCACGGTCGGCACGCCGGCCGAGTGCAGGGCCCGCTGGAGCGGCGCGAGCTGGCGGGCGGTGGACCGCACGATCACGGCCATGCGCGACCACGGCACGCCGCGCAGCAGGTGCGCCTCGCGCAACCGGTGCGAGAGGAACGCCGCCTCCGAGGTCTCCGACGGGAACGTGCGGGTCTCGACGCTGCCCCCGGGGTGCGCCGCCTCCAGCCGCCGGTGCCGCGACGGGCCGCGCAGGCGGGCCGCCACCCGCTGGGTCGCCGCCAGCAGGCCCGCACCGATCCGCCGCGAGTGCGGCAGCGTCACCTGCGGCGCCGGGCCGCCCGAGGGCGTCGGGAAGCGGTCCGGGAAGTCGCCGACGATCGTCGGGTCGGCGCCCCGGAACGCGAACGTCGACGAGTCTGGGTCCGCGAACGCCACCAGGTGGGCGCCGCTGCCGGCGATGAGCTCCAGCAGCTCGATCTGGGCCGGGTCGGTGTCGGGCAGCTCGTCGACATACACGAACGAGAGCCGCCGCCGCTCGGCCGCCAGCCGCTCGGGCTCGTCGGCGAGCAGGCCGGACGCGGCGCGCACCAGCTCGGCGTAGTCATAGGCCACCGAGCCCCGCGTGGTCGCGTCGCGCAGCGCGAGCACCTGGAGATATTCGTCGAAGAACCGCGCGGCGGCGGCCCAGTCGGCGCGCCGGTGGATCCGGGCCAGCTCCGCCAGGCCGGACGGCGGAACGCCCCGCTCGACGGCGCGCAGCAGCAGGTCGCGCAGCTCGGTGGCGAAGGCCCGGGTGGCCAGCGCCCCCTTGAGCGACTCGGGCCAGGGCGCGGGCGACTCGGCCAGCAGCTCGCGGATCACCAGGTCCTGCTCGGGGCCGGTGAGCAGGCGCGGCGACGGCTCGCCCCGCTCCACCGCGGCCCGGCGCAGCAGCCCGAACGCATAGCCGTGGAACGTGCGCACCATCGGCTCGGCCGTGGTGCGCAGCCCGCTGGACCGGCCCAGCCGGGCCTCGATCCGGTCGCGCAGGCGCACCGCGCCGCGGCGGCCGAACGTGAGCACCAGGATCCGCTCCGGGTCGACGCCCTCGCCCACCCGCGCGGCCACCGCCTCGACCAGCGTGCTGGTCTTGCCCGTGCCGGGGCCGCCGATCACCAGCAGCGGGCCGGTGGTGTGCTCGACCACCAGCCGCTGCCACGGATCGGCGCCGACCGGGACAGCCTTGACGAGGGGCCGGCGCACGAGCCGATAGGCACGGCGGGACCCCGCTGGGGAAGCTGTCGCGGTCACGCCGCTATGGAATCACGACCGACCGACAAAACCGCTCAGCCGCCGCCCAGCAGTGACGCCTCGAGCAGATCCAGTGACTCGGTGATGTCACGCGAGACCATCAGCATGCTGAGCGCCTCCCGCCGGACGAACTCCTGCGCGACCAGCGAGCGCAGCCAGTCGATCAGGCCGCCGTAGAAGCCCTCGGCGTCGAGCAGCAGCAGTGGCTTGCGGTGCAGGTCGAGCGTGGCCGTCGTCCACACCTCGAAGAGCTCGTCGAGGGTGCCGAGGCCGCCGGGCAGCGTGATGAACGCGTCGGCCTTCTGGATCATGAGCGTCTTGCGCGATGCCATGCCGTCGGTCACGACCAGCTCGTCGGACTTGGTGTCGGCGACCTCCAGGTCGACGAGCAGCTGGGGGATCACGCCGATCGTGCGGCCGCCGCCGGCCCGGGCGCCGTCCGCCACGGCGCCCATCATGCCGACGCAGCCGCCGCCGGAGACCAGCTCGTGGCCCCGCCGCCCGATCTCGACGCCCAGGTCGTGGGCGAGGTCGAGCCAGCGGCCGTCGAGCCGCTGCGACGACGCGCAGAACACGCCGATCGACGCCATCAGCCGCTGCCCGTCTCGCGGGCCAGCCGCCGTGCCGACGCCGCCTGGATGTCGTCGAAGTGCTCCCCGGCATCGACGATGTGCTGCACCGCCGCATCGACGTCGTCCGTCACGAGCATGAGTTGCAGGTCCTCCGGACCGATCTTCCCGTCCGGCTGCATCGTGTCGCGCATCCAGTCCAGCAGCCCCTGCCAGTACGACTTCCCCATCAGCACCACGGGGAACCGGGTCACCTTGCGGGTCTGGACCAGCGTGACGGCCTCGAAGAGCTCGTCGAGCGTGCCGAAGCCGCCGGGCAGCACGACGAACGCCTGCGCGTACTTGACGAACATCGTCTTGCGCGCGAAGAAGTACCGGAAGTCGATGCCGATGTCGACCCACTCGTTGAGCCCCTGCTCGAACGGCAGCTCGATGCCGAGGCCGATCGACAGGCCGCCCGCCTCCGCGCAGCCCTTGTTCGCGGCCTCCATGACGCCGGGGCCGCCGCCGGTGATGACCGCGTAGCCGGCCCGCGCGAGCGCCGCGCCGAGCGCCTCGCCCAGCTTCCACTCGGGGCTGTCGGGCTTGCTGCGCGCGGATCCGAACACGCTGACCGCGGGCGGAAGGTCGGCGAGCGTGTCGAAGCCCTCGACGAACTCGCTGAGGATGCGCAGCGCCCGCCACGCGTCCTTGGTCTTCCACTCATGACGCAGGTGGGAGTCGAGCAGCCGCTGGTCGGCAGTACTCGGCGGAATCGCGTCACGCCGCAGCGTCACCATTCCGCGATGCCGCTCCCGAGGCTGGTTGCTCTTGGCGTCGGTCATGCCCGATACGGTACGTGGATCTCATGAGACGGGACGGACCAGCCCGGTGAACTCGTGATAGCAATGCATTCATGGCGCGGGGGCGGCTGGTGATCATTGCGGCGATCGGCGCGGTGCTCGTCACGATTTCGATGGTTGTGTACTGGCTGAGCTCGCCCTCTCCGGCACAGCCGCCCGCACCCGTGCCGTCGTCGCCGTCGCCGTCCCCGTCGGACTCGCCGTCTCCCACGCCCACGCCGTCAGCGTCGCCGTCGGCATCGCCGTCCCCGACGCCGATCGTGGTGCCGGCCCGCGGCAGCGGCACGTTCTCCTACGCGACGACCGGCGCGGATCGGGTGGGCGACCGCGGCCACCTGGTGCGGTACATCGTGGCGACCGAGAACGGCTCCGGCATCGACCCGGAGACGTTCGCCGCGGCGGTCCACGCCACGCTGGCCGAGCCGCGGAGCTGGATCGCCGGCGGGCAGTTCTCGTTCCAGCGGGTGCCGGCCGGCACGCCGAGCGAGCTGACCGTGCACCTCGCCACCCCGTCGACCACCGACACCATGTGCGGCAAGCGCGGCGTCCGCACCCGGGGCGAGGTCTCGTGCCGCGGCGGCCGCGACGTGATCATCAACCTGAAGCGCTGGCTGCTGGGCGTGGCGTGGTACCCGCAGCTGGAGGACTACCGGGACATGGTGGTCAACCACGAGGTCGGTCACTTCCTCGGCAACGGCCACGTCGTCTGCCCCCGCAAGGGCGCCCCGGCCCCGGTGATGGCGCGGCAGACGTTCGGGCTGGAGGGCTGCGCGGTCAACCCCTGGCCGTACCCGGACGGGAAGACGCTCGCCACGGGACCCCGGGCACCGCGCTGACGCCCCGGGGCGGACCGGTCGAACGTCGCGGTTCGGTAAGAATCAGGTGCAGACGGCAACGTTTCCCCCCGCCGCCGCGTCGTACCCGGTATACCGGGGTGCAACGTGTGGGGGGGGGGACCACGATGACGCGAACCGAGCACGATCGCCGCAAGCGGCAGATGAACCGGCGGATCCGTGAAGTGCTGGCAGTCCGGCGGATGATGGCCAGCCTGCCGGACACGCCAGCAACAGAGGATCCTCAGCGGTAGTCCGGGATCAGCCCGTCAACCAGCGACGCACGACCGCGGCACTCTCGCGGATCTTGTCGATCTCGACGTGCTCGTCCTGCTTGTGGGCCAGGTTGGGGTCGCCCGGGCCGAAGTTCAGGCCCGGGATGCCCAGCGTGGCGAACCGGGCCACGTCGGTCCAGCCCAGCTTGGCCCTGGGCGGCTGGCCGGTCGCGGCCAGGAACTCCCGCGCCGACGGCACGTCGAGGCCCGGCAGGGCGCCCGGTGCCGAGTCGACGACCTCGACGTCGAAGCCGTCGAGCACCTCGCGGACGTGGTCCGCCGCGTCCTGCTCCGAGCGGTCGGGGGCGAAGCGGAAGTTGACCTCGACGACGCACTCGTCGGGGATGACGTTGCCGGCGACGCCGCCGCTGATCCGCACGGCGTTGAGCCCCTCGTGGAACTCGCAGCCGTCGATGGTGACCAGGCGCTCTCGGTACTGCTGCAGCCGCGAAAGGATCGGCGCGGCCTTGTGGATGGCGTTGTCGCCCAGCCAGGACCGCGCGGAGTGGGCGCGCTTGCCGCTGGTGCGCGCGAGCACCCGCAGCGTTCCCTGGCAGCCGGCCTCGACCAGGCCGTAGGTGGGCTCCAGGAGTACCGCGAAACTCGCGTCCGTCAGCAGCTGCGGGTGGCTGTCGGCCAGGATGCGCAGGCCGTTCAGCGCCGAGTCGACCTCTTCGTTGTCGTAGAAGACGTAGGTCACGTCGTGGCGGGGCTCGGCCTCGGTCACCGCGAGGTGCAGGGCGATCGCGGTGCCGGACTTCATGTCCGACGTGCCGCAGCCGTGCATGATGTTCCCGTCCACTGTGGATGGCCAGTTGTCGTGCAGCGGCACGGTGTCGAGGTGCCCGGCGAGCACGACGCGCTGCGGCCGGCCGAGCTCGGTGCGCGCGACGATCGTGTTGCCGAAGCGCTCGATCTTGAGCCGCGTCGGGAGCACCTCCTCGACCCGGTCGGCGATCTCCGCCTCGTTGCCGGACACCGACTGGATGTCGACGAGGGCGCGGGTCAGGGCGACAGGATCGGCGAGCACATCACGGGTGAGCATGGTCTAGACACTAGACTGGGTCCAGAGCCGACAGGCCGCGACCAGATCAGAAGGCCGGGTCCAGAGCCGACAG
>NZ_JBEXCY010000089.1:32128-44083 GCF_040605515.1 Dactylosporangium sp. NPDC005572
CGGGTCCAGAGCCGACAGGCCGCGACCAGATCAGAAGGCCGGGTCCAGAGCCGACACTCCCCGACCAAATCAGATCGATGGGGTAGCGTTCGACCACGTGACGACCGCCTACATCGACTCGCCCGCCTGGGGCTTGGGCCTGGCCACCGTGACGTCCTCCGGGCAGGTGCTGGACGCCTGGTTCCCGACCGGCCGGCTTGGCCTGGGTGCTTTTGTGGAAAGTTCGGATGTTTCCGACTCGTCCGACGGGCCGCTGCCCGGCATCCGGGTCGAGCCGGTCCGGGTGGAGGTCGCGTCGCTCGGCGACGCGCCGGTCAGCACGGCCGACGTCTACCTGCGGCTCCACCTGCTCTCGCACCGCCTCGTCCAGCCCCACCAGGCCAACCTCGACGGGCAGTTCGGCCTGCTGCCCAACGTCGCCTGGACCTCGGCCGGCCCGTGCCCGCCGGAGCGCGTCGACGAGCTGCGCCTCGCGGAGCGGGCGGCCGGCCGGCGCCTGAATGTGTACGGGATCGACAAGTTCCCGCGCATGGTCGACTACGTGACGCCGTCGGGCGTGCGGATCGCCGACGCCGACCGGGTGCGCCTGGGCGCCCACCTGGCGGCCGGCACGACGGTCATGCACGAGGGGTTCGTGAACTTCAACGCGGGCACGCTCGGCACCTCGATGGTCGAGGGCCGCATCTCGGCCGGCGTCGTCGTGGGCGACGGAACGGACGTCGGCGGCGGCTCGTCGATCATGGGCACGCTCTCGGGCGGCGGCAAGGAGACGATCCGGCTCGGCGAGCGCTGCCTGCTGGGCGCGAACGCGGGCATCGGCATCTCCCTGGGCGACGACTGCGTCGTCGAGGCGGGCTGCTACATCACGGCGGGGGCCAAGCTGACCCTCCCGGACGGCCGCGTGGTGAAGGCCCGCGAGCTGTCCGGCGTGAACAACCTGCTGTTCCTGCGCAACTCGGTGACGGGCCGGCTGGAGGTCCGCGAGCGCCAGGGCCGCGGCATCGAGCTGAACGCCGCGCTGCACGCCAACGACTGACGCCGCCGATCTTGGACTTGTGGTCGCGGACCACAAGTCCAAGATCGCGGTGGGCTACAGGCGGGCTACCGCCGCTGCCACGCGGTCGTCGGTCGCGGTCAGCGCGATCCGGACGTGGCGCTCGCCCGCGGGGCCGTAGAACGCGCCCGGAGCCGCCAGGATGCCGCGCTCGGCCAGCCAGTCGGCCGTCGCCCAGGAGTCCTCGTCGCGGGTGAGCCAGAGGTACAGGCCGGCCTCCGAGTGCTCGACCGTGAACCCGGCCCGCTCGAAGGCGGCGCGCAGGGTGACGCGGCGTTCGCGGTACCGCTGACGCTGCTGCTCGACGTGGTCCTCGTCCCCGAGGGCCGCGATCATGGCGGCCTGCACCGGGGCCGGCACGATCATGCCGGCGTGCTTGCGCACCTGCAGGAGCTCGTTGACGAGGGCAGGGTCACCGGCGACGAATCCGGCCCGATATCCGGCCAGATTTGACCGCTTTGACAGGGAGTGTACCGCGAGCACGTTGTCGAACACCCCGTCGCACACCGACAGGATCGACACCGGCTCCGCCTCCCACGGCAGCGGGAGGTAGCACTCGTCGCTCGCCACGACCGCGCCGCGCTCGCGCGCCCAGTCGACGACCTTGCGCAGGTGGGCGGGGGGCAGCACGCGACCCGTCGGGTTGCCGGGCGAGTTGATCCAGACCAGCCGCACCCGGGCCGGGCCGACCGACGTCAGCGAGTCGGCGCGGACGACCGTCGCGCCGGCGAGCTGGACGCCGACCTCGTACGTCGGGTAGCACACCTGCGGGATCACCACGGTGTCGCCGGGGCCGATGCCGAGCAGGGTCGGCAGCCAGGCGACCAGCTCCTTCGACCCGATCGTCGGCAGGACGCCGAACGCGTCGGACGCCGGGCCGCACCAGCGGGTGACCCACTCGCGGATCGCGCCGCGTAACTCGGGGGTGCCGGCGGTCAGCGGATATCCGGGCGCGTCGGAAGCCTGCGCCAGAGCCGCCCGGATGACGTCGGGCACCGAGTCGACCGGCGTGCCGATCGACAGGTCGACGAGGCCGTCGGGGTGGGCGGCGGCCTTCGCCTTGACCGGCTCCAGCCGGTCCCACGGGAAGTCGGGAAGCCCGGCCGCGAGCGCGCGCCGGGCTCCAGCCGAGACGGTGCCGGTCAGTGGTCGTGCTCCTGCGGCGGCAGGGCAGCGACGAACGACGCGTCCTTCTCCACCTTGCCGACCTTCGAAGCGCCACCCGGCGAGCCGAGCTCGTCGAAGAACGAGTAGTTGGCGCCGACGAAGTCCTTCCACTTCTCCGGGACGTCGTCCTCGTAGAAGATCGCCTCGACCGGGCACACCGGCTCGCAGGCACCGCAGTCCACACACTCGTCGGGGTGGATGTACAGCATGCGGTTGCCCTCGTAGATGCAGTCGACAGGGCACTCCTCGATGCAGGCCTTGTCGAGCAGGTCCACGCAAGGTTCGGCGATGATGTATGTCACGGGTCGCCCTCTTTCGCGCCTGAGGCTGCCAACGTGGTTGGCGGCCCCGCCGCATCCCTACCGCGGCGGTACGAGCCTAGTATCCAGGTTCACGGGAGGTCGATCGTGCTCGGGCCACAGCATGTGGGACAGCGCGTTGTGGTGCGCCGTTTCGTGGGAATCCGGGACGAACGACCGGTGTTTTCCGATGTCTTGGGCGAGCTGATCGAGGTCAGCGAGACACATTTCACAGTGCGTGCACGAACCGGCGCGGTCCGCATACCAAAGAGTGAGATCGCTCGTGCCAAAACGGTGCCCCCACGGCGCCGCTTCACACCCACCGAGGCTCTCGAGGACGCCGCCGCCTTCGGGTGGCCCGCCTCCGAGACGGACCGCCTGGGCGACTGGCTCCTGCGGGCCACCGACGGCTGGACGCAGCGCGGCAACTCGGCCCTGGTGATCGGCTCCCCCGACCTGCCTCCGGAGGAGGCTATCGACTTTGTCCATCAATGGTACCGCGCACGCGGCCTCCCACCGGCGATGAGCATCCCGGTGCCGCTGTTCCAGCGCCTGGACGACGAGCTTGCCCGGCGCGGCTGGACGGCGAAGCCGATCACGGTGGTGATGACGGCGCGCCTGGCCGACCTGCGCCTCCCTCCGGCGAGCCCCGTCACCCTGGCCGAGTCCCCGTCCGCCGAGTGGCTGGCGGCGGTGAGCGGCCGCAAGGGCTCGCTGCCCGGGTCCGCGCTCGGCGTCCTGACGGGCGTCCCCGAGGTGCGGTTCGCCGAGTGGCACGACGAGCAGGGTGTACTGCGCGCCACCGCCCGCGGCTGCGTGGCCGACCCGGCCGGCCGCTGGCTGGGCCTGTCCCTGATCGGCGTGGACGAGCAGTTCCGCCGCCGGGGCCTGGCCCAGCAGACGATCGCGGCCCTGGCGGACTGGGCGCTCACGCTGGGCGCGACCGACGCCTACCTCCAGGTCGAGCAGCAGAACGAGCCCGCGGTGGCCCTGTACACCCGGCTGGGCTTCACCCAGCACCACGCCTACTCGTCGCGCCGCCTGCTGGCTCCCTGATCGCGGCGGGTCAGCGCTTGACGATGCGGCGGGGCTTGGAGTCGGTGCGCTCGATGTACCGCTTCCACGACTGCGACTTGTGGTCCATGCCCATCGTCATCAGGGCGAGCAGCCCGAGCACGGCGCCGATCGCCGACAGCCCGACGAAGTAGAAGAACTGCCGGAAGACCAGCCCGACCCCGCTGCTGAACGGCGATACACCCGACACGAACGGCCCGACCAGCACCGCGAGCAGGCAGGCCACCACGACGGCGATGCCGAGGTCACCGACGACGCGGATCATCGGGTGCCGCCGGGCGTACCAGAACGCGACCGGGATCATCACCGCCCCGACCGCGAACAGTGCCCAGAGCCCGATCGTGATCTGCTTGTCGTCGTCGCTCCCGGCGCCGAGCCGCACCACGAGCCGCGCGATCACATTGACCAGGAAGAGGCCTCCCGCGATGAGGCCGACCGGCAGCCACCGTTCCTTCATCGCATGCCTCCGTCTAGTCCGCTCGCGCGCCGTCCCCCGGCCGCGCCCCCGACGATCGACCGGCCGTTCACCGGCCGACTCGCATCAGGCGCGCGCTGCGATTCGCGGGAACGTGTCTACCTGTCCACGCTCTGTGGCGCAAGGGTCCCAGGCTTCGAGTTGCCTGGACGCCGCCGCAGCGCGGACACGTAGATGCCCACGGCGAAGGCCAACGGCCCCGCGAACAGCGTCAACAACCCCACCCAGTTGCCTTCAGTGAGGAGCAGATCACCCTCCGACGTGCGACCGGCGGCCAGGATCCACACCACACACCAGGCCCCGGCGGGTAAGAGCGCCGCCAGCCGCCGCCCGGTGGTCGTGAACGCGAACCACCCGAGCAGCGGGTTGGTCACCAGCGCGAGCACCAGCGAGATCGGGATCCGCACGCCCGACCCGTTGAGCCGGAACGGCGCGAAGAACGCCTCGATCAACGCCAGCACCAGCGCCAGCAGCGTGACGACGACGAGCCCGCCGATCGTGATCGACAGGTCGAGGCGCCGCTCCAGCTCGGGCGACATCCGGCGCACCGGCTCCGCGACCGGCCCGTCGAACACGACCTCCACCGCACTGTCCTGCGCCACGCCTGCCTCACTCGCTCCCGCACCGCCGGCATCCGCGGCGTCCACGTTCGCGCCAACGTCGTCGACGGCCTCGGCTCCGGTGGCGTCCTTTTTACCCGCGATGTTCTTATTATCCGCGATGTCCCTGGCACCCGCGGCGCCCTCAACCCCGCCGTTGCGGCCCGGCTCGCCGACCACGGCCTCCGCTCCGGCGACGCCGTTGGCGCCCGCGGCCCCATCGACCCCGCCAACACGGCGGGGCTCGCTGACCTTGTTGGCGGCCTCAACTCCGGCGGCGCCGTTGGCGCCCGCGGCCTCGTCGACCATGCGGGCCGGCGCGGAGCGGCCGGCGCCGGCCCCGCGGGACGCGGGGCTCGGACGCGGCGAGCCTTTGCGCTTCGTGGTCACGGCGCCGCGCTCTCCACGGCCACGCCCTCCCGGTCGCCGCGCGCGTCGACGTCGAGGCCGGCGAACAGGTCTTCCTCCCAGCCGAACGGCCCCAGGCCGGGCCCCTTCTCGCCGCGGGCCAGCTGGTAGAACTCCACGCCCATGAACTCGGCGCCGAAGTTGCCGGCGATCGAGAACAGCCAGGAGGTCGGCGGGATCTGCGTCGCGTGCGCACGCAGGGCGGCCGTCTTCTCCTCGGCGAACTCGTGCGCGTCGACCCGGGCCGAGATGTCCTTGTCGTCGGTGCCGAACGGCAGGTCCTCAGGCCGCTCGACGTCCGCGAACGGGTTGTCGGAGGACCCGCGGAACTCCCGCATGCCGGCCTCGAGGACGCTGCGGGGCACCGCCGTCCAGTACACCTTCGCGGGCGCGATCCCCTCCTCCTCGGCCAGCTCGACGGCGCGCGTCAGCACCCGGTGGGCCTGGATGTGGTCGGGGTGCCCGTAGAAGCCGTTGGTGTCGTAGGTGACCGCCACCTGCGGGCGCACCTCGCGGATCACCTCGAGCAGCTCGGCGGCGGCCCGGTCGAGGTCGGCGCCCCAGAACGCCCGGGGGTGCTTGTTGGCCGAAGTGTCCATCATGCCCGAATCGCGATAGCGCCCGGCGCCGCCCAGGAACCGGTGGTCGGCCACCCCCAGGGCGCGACACGCCTCCGCCAGCTCCGCGATCCGGTAGCCGCCGAGCTGGTCACCCTCGGCGGCGGCGATCCCGGCCAGCGCCGGCACGTGGATCTCGCCCTCCTCACCGAGGGTGCAGGTGACCAGGGTGACGTGGGCGCCGTCGGCCGCATAGCGGGCCATGGTGGCGCCGGTCCCCATCGACTCGTCGTCGGGGTGCGCATGGACGAAAAGGATGCTCCGAGCACTCACGCGAGCCACTGTACGGCGTCCCACTGACACTTCTTCCCACCGCCACGGTCAGCGTGGCGGGACGAACACGCCCCGTTACCTTCCCGGCGATTGACATGACAATCCGGCGTGGGCGAGTCAACATTCCGGGGTGGACTATCCGGAGTTGGCCGCACGCACCCGACGTTTCTCCTATGGCGCGCCCCGGGCCGTCACGGTGAGCCCGGACGGTGCGCGGGTGGTGTTCCTGCGCTCCTCCGGCCCGGAGGACCCGAGCGACGCCCTGTGGGTGTACGACGTCGCCGCCCGCGCCGAGCGGAGGATCGCCGACGCGGCCGAGCTGCTGCAGTACAACAGGGATGAGATCGATCTGCCGGCTGCCGAGCGGGCACTGCGTGAGCGGCTGCGCCTGTCGGCCGGTGGCATCGGCTCGTTCGCCCTCGACGGCGCCGGTGTGGTGGCCGCCTTCGCGCTGGGTGGCCGGCTGTTCCGCGCCGATCTGCTCACCGGCGACGTGGTCGAGCTGCGGGCCGCCGGGCCGGTGGTCGACCCGCGGCCCGACCCGACCGGGCGGCAGATCGCCTACGTGACCGGCGGCGCCCTGCACGTCATCGACGCCGACGGCACCGACTCGCTGCTCGCGGGCGAAGAGGGCGTCACGTGGGGCATGGCCGAGTTCATCGGCGCCGAGGAGTTCCACCGCTTCCGGGGGTACTGGTGGTCCCCCGACGGCCGCAGCGTCCTCACCGCCCGCGTCGACGAGTCGCGGGTGCCCCGCTGGCACCTCCAGGACCCGTCGCAGCCCGACCAGGCCCCCACCACGGTGGCGTATCCGTACGCCGGCGCCGACAACGCCAAGGTCACCCTGCACGTGCTCGACCTCGACGGGGGCTGGGTCGACGTGCACTGGGACCGGGAGACCTACCCGTACCTCGTCGCGGCCTCGTGGTCGGAGCAGGGCGGCCCGCTGCTGGCCGTGCTGCGCCGCCTCCAGCAGCACGGGCTGGTGATCGCCGTCGACCCCCGCACCGGCGAGACGCAGGTCCACGCCGAACTCGCCGACCCGCGCTGGGTCGAGCCGGTGCCGGGCACTCCCGTGCACCTCGCCGACGGGCGCGTCCTGGTCGGCGGCGAGCTCGCCCACGACGGGTACGACGCCCGCTGCCTGTTCGCCGACGGGAGCCTGATCACTCCCCCGAACCTGTACGTGCGGCGGGTCGCCGGCCGGCTCGACGGTGACCTCATCGTCGAGGCGAGCGACGGCGAGCCCAGCGAGCAGCACATCTTCCGCATCCCGATCACCCATTCGAGTGCCCAGGCGCAGCGCCTCACCTCGGAGCCGGGGTGGCACGTCGCGCAGGCCGCCGGCCGCACGATCGTCGTCGGTTCGCAGACGCTGGAACACGGCGGCTCGCAGTACGACATCCACCACAACGGCGAGGTGATCGGTGAGATCGCGTCGCTCGCCGCCGCCCCGCCGTATGCCCCGAGGCCCGTGCTCGAACGGGTGACGGACCGCCACCTGCCGACCGGCGTGCTGTATCCGCGCGGGCACGTGTCCGGGCGGCGGCTGCCCGTGCTCGTGTCGATCTACGGTGGCCCCGGCCACCAGGAGGTCATCGCCGCCCGGGCCCGCTGGCAGGAGAGACAGTGGTGGGCCGACGCCGGGTTCGCCGTCGTCTCCATCGACAACCGTGGCACTCCCGGCGTGGCGCCGAGCTTCGACAAGGCCATCCACCGGCGGTTCTCCGACGTCATCCTCACCGACCAGGTCGACGCCCTGCAGGCCCTCGCCGAGAAGCACCCCGACCTCGACCTGGACCGCGTCGCGATCCGCGGCTGGTCGTTCGGCGGGTGGCTGTCGGGCCTGGGTGTGCTGCGCCGCCCCGACGTCTACCGCTGCGCCGTGGTCGGCGCGCCCGTCACCGACTGGAGCCTTTACGACACGGCTTACACCGAGCGGTACCTCGGGCTGCCGGCGGAGGCACCGGAGGTGTACGCACACAACTCGCTGGTCGAGCTGGCCGCCGAGCCGCCGGTGCGCCCCGACGACGCCCGCCCGATGCTGCTCGTCCACGGCCTCGTCGACGACAACGTGGTGGCCGCGCACACGCTGCGGCTGTCGGCGGCCCTGCTCGGTGCCGGCCGCCCGCACTCGATGATCCCGCTCACCGGTGCCACGCACATGGCGGCCGGCGGCCTGGCCGAGAAATTACTGCGCATCGAGCTCGACTTCATTCGCCGCTCAGTCGGATGACGACGTCACCCCCGAGCCGTCCCGACTCGGGGGTCCTCGTCACCGCGCCGGCGTGCAGCAGCGCCGTGACCACCTTCTGGGCGTCGGCGGCCCGATAGACGGTGTCCGTGAGCGCGAAGCGCTTCAACTCGGTCACCGTCATCGGCCCGCCGCGCAGCACGTCGAGCAGTTCCCGCCGCAGCGCGCCCGGATTCGGTTCGAGCGCGATGTCCATGAGGTGCCCTTCGGGGTCCTCGGGGTCGCGGTACCGCACGCCCGCATACTCGTCGAGCGCCCACATCTCGTTCTTGAACGCCTCCAACGCCTTCGCCGACCGCGTCCCGAACGCGACGAGCGCCTCGGCCTCCCGGTCGACCAGCTCGACCCCGGCCGTCAGCTCGAACCCGTGCGCGCGCAGATCCCGCCGCTGCTCGGCCCACGCCCCCGCGCGGGCGGTGACGAGCACGTCGGCCGCCTTGGCCTTGAAGTCCTTGGAAACGCTGTCGTCGACCATCGCGAAGAGCGGCCCGCTCCCCGCGCCGACCGCCTTGAGCACGGCCGCCACGGCGGTCCCGCGCACCACATGCACCCCGAACTCAACGGGCGTCTGCATTTCCCTCTGTACCGCACGAAGCCGCGCTTCGAGCCCGTCGACGCCCGGCCCGACAAACACCACCGACAGCTGCCGCCCGCGCAGCCGGTCCGCGAATTCGCCGAGCGCCCGCACCGCGGCCTCGGCTGTTTCCGGCTCGACGGAACCCCCCGAGGCCATCAGGAATGCGGCGCCGTGCGGCGAATGCAACCCACCGGGCGCCCAGGTGTCAAGGCACCGCACCAGCAATTCCCGCGAGACCGCACCAATGGACATACCGTTCTTTGTACTGCGCCGCCGGGCCTGCGCTCCACACCCCCTCTCAGTTACGGTTGATAGTCGTCGATACGGAGGCCACGATGGCGGACGGTTTCGAGCTCAACCCGGCGGGCGTACGCGACTTCGGCACCCAACTCCGCACGGCGGTGGACCGCGACGTGGTCCCGGCGGCGGACCGCATCCGCGGCTACTTGACGTGGTACCCGTCGTTCGGCGCGAGAAGCGGAAGCCCCGCGGTCCAGGCCGCGGCGCTGCGCTACAACACGGAACTGAACGCCGCACTGACCTTCCTGGACACCCTGATCCACAACGCCCAGGTGATGGCCCGGGCCGCCGAGGACGTCGTCAGGGCGTACGAAACGGGCGACCGGCTGTCAGCAGCGAAGATGCAGGCAATCCTCGGCGGCGCCGCCACGGCCGCGACCGAGGCGGAGGAGGCCCGTCTGAAAGCGGAACAGGCGGCGAGGAGTGCGGACGAGGCCTTGATGCGCAAGCAGCACGGAACGACCCAATGACCGGCCCCTACGACCGCTGGCGCCTACCCGGGCTCTACGCGATGGTCGCTGACGAAAGCGACGCCGCCACGGTCGCGCACCTTCAGGCCTGGGAGCAGCAACACAACCTGCTGGTGACGCAGAAGCAACGCCTTGAGTCAATGATCGCCGAGCTTGAGAACCATTGGAGCCCGGCTCGAAGCGAGGCGTCCCTCGCCTTCGTCGACCGGCTCAAGCAGATGGTCAGTACGATCGATCTCGCGAGCGTCTCGGCCGCCCGCGTCTGGGGCGGTCTTGGTCATGTCACCAACGCGCTCAGCGACGCGAAGCGTGACCTGGAACAGCTTCGCGCCGAGTACGACGACGACGCCGCGGCGGCAAAGGCGTTCAACAGGCGTGCGTTTCCTCAGCTTCCCGAGGCCCTGGTCCCCAGCCAATCCGTGATCCCCGGTCTCGACACGCTCATGACCCATGAACATCAGACGCGCCTCGACGAACAAGCTCGCGCGATCATGACCTCAACCGACCAACGTGTGGCCGAAGCCACTCAGATGATAGGAACGCTGCCTGAGTTGGGTCGAATCGACGAAGGATTGCGGCTCAATCCAGGCGAAGTGACCGATACCGCGGGTGAAAGCCGAGGGGCGCACAGCTACGTGCCTGCCCCAACGTTCTACCCACCGCCATGGGCCCCAACCGGGCAACCAATCGTGACGGACAGCCCCATTCTCGCCACCGAAACACCCACAACCATGCCGGTTGCTCATCTTGAGCCCTCACAACTGCCGGTCAACGGTGGGCTAGGCGGCATGCCACCCTTCCAAGCTTCGTCGAAGTCATCCCGACTTCCCCTCGAGACCCAAGCACAGCGCACAGGTATCATCGGTGCGCCTTCCGGGCAGTTCACGATGCCAGGCACATCGACAAAACCGGCTGGCACTCCGAACGCACTCCCCTATCCCGGCGTTATCGGTGGCGGCACGGCGCATTCAGGCGGAGCACAAGTACGTCATAGGAGTGTGCGTGACGGTGCCGCGAGCTCCCGACCGCCTCGGCTTCGCGATGAACCGTCGAGGCGTGCCGGCCAAAGCGCAGACGGCGGCTGGTTCGACCAGTCGTTCGCACAGTACGCACAGCGTCGACAAGGCAGGCGGCAAAACGATCCTGGCACCACGTGGGATACAGAGGAGGGTGTAGCACCGATCCTTGAGGCCCCGCGTCTGCCGTCAACTCACGATCCCGGACCAGGCGTGATCGGCATTGACCGGTGAATTTCCAGATTCGTGCCATTTCCATTGCGACGATCTTGATCGCCAATTTGCTTAGCGCATCACCTGCACATGCTGACGATATTCGTGACCAACAGTGGCACCTGCGCCTGCTCCACGTCGCTGAAGCACAACAAATCAGCCGAGGCGAAGGTGTCCTCGTAGCCGTTACGGATACCGGCGTCGACCCTCGGACCACAGAGTTGGCAACCGCGGTCTTACCGGGCACTACGACAGCCGGGACGGATGGCGGCGACGGACGAATCGACAGTGACGGCCACGGCACCGCAATGGCGGCCCTGATCGCGGCCCGAGGCAAGGGCGGCAACAACGGCGCCCTCGGCATTGCTCCCAAGGCGTCGATCCTTCCTGTTCGCGTCACACTCGGCGGCGACATGGGGAATCCTCCCGACCTAGCAAAGGGCATCGACTGGGCGGTCGCGCACGGCGCAAAGACCGTGTCCGTGTCGTTCAGCGCGAGCGAAGACCCGACCCTCAAGGACGCGATCGAGAGGGCACTAGCAGCTGACGTCGTCGTGGTAGCGGGCGTCGGGAACGCGCCCAAGGACAAGCGGGTGGCATACCCAGCGAGGCACCCAGGCGTGTTGGCCGTTGGCGGCGTGGACCGGGATGGCAACCATGCGGCGATCTCCACCACGGGCCCTGAGGTCATGGTGTCTGCTCCGGCCGTCGACATCCTCTCGATCGGACCGTCCCAGACGTACAGGACCGCGTCGGGGACCAGTGACGCCACCGCCATCGTGGCGGGGGCCGTTGCGCTTGTCAGGGCCAGGTTTCCGCAGTTGAGCGGGCCTGAAGTGGTTCGGCGGATCGTTCTTACCGCTCAGGACCGAGGGGCGCCCGGGCGGGACAACGAGTATGGCTACGGGGTGATTGACATCGTCAAAGCGCTCACCGCCGAGATCCCCAGCGCTTCACCCAGTGCGTCACCCTCTGGGTCCGCGGCACCTGATGACGAGCGCGGCAGCAGCAGCGTGGCAATGGTGGTCGGGGTTGGGTTGGCGGCGCTTGTTGTCGTGCTCATTGCGGTTGTGCAAGGGGTCGTGCGGAGTCGGCGGCGGCGGTATCGGTGACGGAGTAGCGTGCGCGTATGGCTGGTGTGCTCAGCGTGGAGCAGGTT
>NZ_JBEXCY010000090.1:0-43825 GCF_040605515.1 Dactylosporangium sp. NPDC005572
TCGGCGCAGGCCGGCCACGCCTCCGACAGTGAGGCCGGAGACGGCGAGCGGCCGGACAAGCCGGCCGGCACCGGCTGACCCCGGCCGACCGGGATGGCCGCGTTGGCGCCCGCGGTGGCGGCCGTGCGCAACGCCGTCCGGCGAAGCCTCGGCGAGCCGCGGCTCGAGCCGGGTGAGGTCGTGCTCGTCGCCTGCTCCGGCGGGGCCGACTCGCTGGCGCTGGCGGTCGCGGCGCGGTTCGTGACGCAGCGGATGCACGTCCGCTGCGGGCTGGTGACCGTCGACCACGGGCTGCAGGACGGCTCGGCCGACCGCGCGGCGCGGCTGGCCGGGTGGGCGCGCGAGCGGGAGTTCGCGCCCGTGGACGTGCGGAGCGTGACGGTGTCCGGCCCGGGCGGGCCGGAGGCGTCGGCGCGCGACGCGCGGTACGCGGCGCTGGTCGCCTCGGCCAAGGCCCACCGGGCGGCGCTCGTGCTGCTCGGCCACACCCGCGACGACCAGGCCGAGACGGTGCTGCTCGCCCTCACCCGCGGATCCGGGCCGCGGGGCCTGGCGGGCATGCCGGAACGCCGGGAGTGGCACGGCGTGACGTTCGTGCGCCCGCTGCTCGACGTCGGCCGGGCCGACACCCGGCTGGCCTGCGAGGCCGACGCCCTGACCTGGTGGGAGGACCCGCACAACAGCGACCCCGCGTATGCCCGCTCGCGCCTGCGCCCCCTCGTCGACGCCCTGGGCGCCCGGGTCGTCGACAACCTCGCCCGCACGGCGCGGCTGGTGGCGGCCGACACGGGGTATCTCGACGAACTGGCCGCCGATGCGCTGGAGAAGGCACTCGACGGCCCGGCCGCGCTTTTGGTCGCCGAGCTGGAGCGACTGCCCGGCCCGGTGCGCACCCGCGTCCTGCACGCCTGGGTGCGCCGCCTCGGCGTGCCCGGCGGCCTGCTCTCGCATCGGCACGTGGCCGCCCTCGACGCGCTCGTCACCGACTGGCGCGGCCAGGGACCGGTCGCCCTGCCCGGCGGCATCAGCGTCGCGCGGTCGGAGGGCCGCCTGCTGCACCGGCACTGAGCTGCATTGACGGCTGCGGATGCGCAGTGCCGGCGGTACACCTAAGATCATTCGGTGTCGAAAGATGCCCACCCGCGCCAGGCCGTGTTCGCTCCCCGCGGCGTCGTGGCCACCAGCCAGCCGTTGGCCGCCTCGGCCGGGCTCGCCGTGCTGCGCCGCGGCGGGAACGCGGTCGATGCCGCGATCGCCACGGCCGTCGCGCTCACGATCGTCCAGCCCGGCTCGAACGACATCGGCAGCGACCTGTTCGCCCTGGTCTGGGACGGTTCCCGACTGCACGGCCTGAACGCGTCCGGCCGCTCGCCGGCCCTGCTCACGCGCGACCTCGTCCTGGAACGCGAGCCGAAGGCCCGGGCCACGGGCGCGCTCGGCGGCACGCAGGCGACCGCCGCGCAGGTCATGCCGGCCCGCGGCTGGCTGCCCGTGACCGTCCCCGGCGCCCCGGCCGGCTGGCGTGACCTGCACGAACGCTTCGGCAACCTGCCCTTCGCCGACCTCTTCGGGGACGCGATCGCCTACGCCGAGCACGGCTACCCCGTCTCGCCCCTGGTCGCGCACCACTGGGGCCGCGCCGCCGACGTCGTGCACGCGGCGCTCGACGGCCCGGAGTTCACCGAGTGGTCCCGTGTCTTCACGCCTGGTGGCCGTGCGCCACGAGTGGGTGAGCGATTCCGCAACCCGGACGCCGCGCGCACGTTGCGCTCGATCAGCGGTACAACTGCCTCCTCTTTCTATTCGGGAGAGCTGGCCGAGGCCCTCGTGGCACACGCCGAGCGCACCGGCGGCCTGCTCAGGGAGGCCGACCTCACCGGTCACGCTTCGACCTGGGTCGACCCTATTTCCATCGCGTACCGCGGCCACGAGGTCTGGGAGCTGCCGCCGAACGGGCAGGGCATCGCGGCGCTGATCGCGCTGGGCCTGCTCGACGGGCTCGACGGGACGGCGGACCTGCACCAGCGGATCGAGGCGGTCAAGCTCGGGTTCGCCGACGCGCACGCGCACGTGGCCGACCCCGCGTTCCACCCGGTGCCGGAGCTGCTCGACCCGCGGTACCTCGGCATCCGCCGGGGCATGATCGGCGAACAGGCCGGCGAGCACCCGGCCGGGCAGCCGCAGCGGGGCGGCACGGTCTATCTGTGCACCGCCGACGCCGACGGGCGCATGGTCAGCCTGATCCAGTCCAACTACATGGGGTTCGGCTCCCACGTCGTGGTCCCCGGCACCGGCTTCTCGCTGCAGAACCGCGGCGCCGGCTTCGCGCTGGACGCGGATCACGTGAACGTGGTCGCGCCCGGCAAACGGCCGTTCCACACGATCATCCCGGGCTTCCTGACGCGGGGCGGCGCGCCGGTCGGGCCGTTCGGCGTGATGGGTGGCCACATGCAACCCCAGGGCCACCTCCAGGTGGTGCTGTCGACCGTCGACGACCGGCTGGACCCGCAGGCCGCCCTCGACCGGCCGCGCTGGTACTGGCACACGGGCAAGCAGGTGCAGGTCGAGCCGGGCCTGGCCGGTGAGGTGGAGGGCCTACGGCGGCGCGGCCACGAGGCCACCGTCGTCGACGCTCCGGGTTCGTTCGGCTACGGACAGGCGATCTGGCGCACGGATGTCGGATACGTGGCCGGCTCGGAGCCGCGGGCCGACGGCGCCGCGCTTGGGTATTAGGACACATCTGGCGCCCCGGCGTCGATCCGGCTCCGCCGATACGGCACGCTAGGCAGCATGGCCGACGGCACCACCTGGCATTCGTCCGACATTGACCACGTCATCGTCACCGAGGAGCAGATCCGGGAGAAGACGGCAGACCTCGCCAAGCAGGTCGCCGCCGACTACGCCGATGCCGAGTCCGTGCTGCTGGTGGGGGTCCTGAAGGGCGCCGTCATGTTCATGGCGGACTTCGCCCGGGCGCTCGGGCGGATCGGGCCGCCGGTGGAGCTCGAGTTCATGGCCGTCTCGTCGTACGGGCAGGGCACGACCTCTTCGGGCGTGGTGCGGATCCTCAAGGACCTGGACCAGGACATCGCCGGGCGGCACGTGATCGTCGTGGAGGACATCGTCGACTCCGGGCTCACGCTCTCCTGGCTGCTGAAGTACCTCGAGAGCCGCTCGGCGGCGAAGGTGGACGTCGTAGCGCTCCTGCGCAAGCCCGACGCCCTGCGCGTGTCCATTCCTGTGCGGTATGTCGGATTCGACATTCCCAGTGAGTTCGTGGTCGGATACGGCTTGGACTACGGGGAGCGCTATCGCGACCTGCCGTTTGTCGGAGTGCTCAAACCCTCCGTGTACGGGCGCGGCTGACCTGCTTTTGCTGAGAGTCTGCTGAGAGCCCCTCTTACCGGCCCGACGCCGATCCGCGACTGTCGGTGCCACGGTGTACCGTCAAATGGTCGCGAGCGTCTTCGCGGACGCTTCTCGACATCGCGTCGGCACAGTGGGTCCGGCGCGGTTGACGGCCTTACGGATGGAGGGGCCGGGCGCCGCGTGCGCCCGACGACAACATGGAACGTACCCGTTTGTTCCGGCGGCCGGTGGTCTGGATCCTCCTGGTGATCATCGGTGCCATCGTGCTGAGTTCCTTCTTCACGTCCGGCCCGAGCTACACGAAGGCGGACACGTCGTTCGTCATGGAGAAACTGCAGGCCGGTCAGGCCACCAAGGCGGTGATCCAGGACAAGGAACAGACGATCAACCTTGACCTGAAGGAAAAGGTCAAGGTCAAGGGCACCGATACGAACAAGATTCAGGGCCAGTTCTCCGCCCAGAGCGCCGACGAACTGCAGAACGAGCTCGCCCGGCTGAAGGCGGACGGCAAGCTCCAGGACTACAACGTCAACGTCACGCAGGACAACATCTTCATCAGCCTGCTGATCAACCTGTTGCCCATCGCGGTGCTTGTTGTGCTGTTGCTGCTGTTCATGTCGCAGATGCAGGGCGGCGGCTCGCGCGTGCTCAACTTCGGCAAGTCCAAGGCGAAGCTCATCTCCAAGGACACGCCCAAGACGACGTTCGCCGACGTCGCCGGCTCGGACGAGGCCGTCGAGGAGCTCCACGAGATCAAGGACTTCCTCCAGGCCCCGGCGAAGTACCAGGCGCTCGGCGCGAAGATCCCGAAGGGCGTTCTGCTCTACGGCCCGCCCGGCACCGGTAAGACGCTGCTGGCCCGCGCGGTCGCCGGCGAGGCCGGTGTGCCGTTCTACTCGATCTCCGGTTCGGACTTCGTCGAGATGTTCGTCGGTGTCGGTGCCTCCCGGGTCCGTGACCTGTTCGAGCAGGCCAAGGCCAACGCGCCCGCCATCGTCTTCGTCGACGAGATCGACGCCGTCGGCCGCCACCGCGGCGCCGGCATGGGCGGCGGTCACGACGAGCGCGAGCAGACGCTCAACCAGCTGCTCGTCGAGATGGACGGCTTCGACACCAAGGGCGGCGTCATCCTGATCGCGGCCACCAACCGGCCTGACATCCTCGACCCCGCGCTGCTGCGCCCCGGCCGCTTCGACCGGCAGATCGCCGTCGACCGGCCCGACATGGAGGGCCGCAAGGCGATCCTGCGGGTCCACGCCAAGGGCAAGCCGTTCACGCCCGACGTCGACCTCGACTCGGTCGCCCGCCGCACGCCCGGCTTCACGGGTGCCGACCTGGCCAACGTCATCAACGAGTCGGCGCTGCTGGCCGCGCGCAACGACAAGCGCGCGATCACCAACGACTACCTCGAAGAGGCCATCGACCGGGTCATCGCCGGCCCGGAGCGCCGCACGCGGGTCATGAGCGAGCACGAGAAGAAGGTCACCGCGTACCACGAGGGCGGCCACGCGCTGGTTGCCTGGGCGCTGCCCCACTCGGCGCCGGTCCACAAGGTGACCATCCTGTCCCGCGGCCGCTCGCTCGGGCACACGCTGGTGCTGCCGACCGAGGACAAGTACACGCAGACCCGCTCCGAGATGATCGACACGCTCGCCTACGCGCTGGGCGGCCGCGCCGCCGAGGAGCTGGTGTTCCACGAGCCGACCACGGGTGCCGGCAACGACATCGAGAAGGCGACCGCGCTCGCCCGCGCGATGATCACGGAGTACGGCATGAGCGCCAAGCTGGGCGCCGTCAAGTACGGCACCGGCGAGGGCGAGCCGTTCCTCGGCCGCACCATGGGCCACGAGCGCGACTACTCCGAGAAGGTCGCCGCCGAGATCGACGCCGAGATGCGCTCGCTGATCGAGATCGCGCACGACGAGGCCTGGGAGATCCTGGTCGAGTACCGGGACGTCCTCGACAACATCGTCGACGAGCTGATGGAGAAGGAGACCATCTCCCAGAACGACATGGCCCGCATCTGCGCCCGCGTGGTCAAGCGGCCGCCGATGGCGCCGTTCAGCGGCAACGGCCGCCGCCGTCGCGGCGAGCAGGGCGCGAACGGCTCCGAGGTCACCCAGCCGGTCAGCCTCACCGGCGACGCCGACGCCGTTCGCATCGTGAGCGGCGGCGACAGCCCGGACGGCAACCGCTGAGCGAGATCAGCAGCACCGAGCCCGACGCCGAAGATGTACTTGGCGCCGGGCTCGGTGCTGAACTGGACCATGTCGCCGCCCGCCTGGTCAGCGGCAAGCTCGGCGGCGTCGAGGTCGAGCGCAACGTCGACCTGAAGCGGATCGAGGACGCCGTCCGCGAGATCCTGATCGCCGTCGGCGAGGACCCCGACCGCGATGGCCTGCGCAAGACGCCGGCCCGGGTGGCCCGCGCCTACGCGGAGCTGTTCGCCGGCCTGCGGGTCGACCCGGCCCAGGTGCTGCTCACGTCGTTCGAGGCCGACCACGAGGAGCTCGTCCTCGTGCGCGACATCGAGGTCATGTCGATGTGCGAGCACCACCTGCTGCCGTTCCACGGGGTGGCGCACATCGGGTACATCCCGGGGCACGACGGCCGGATCACCGGGCTGTCGAAGCTGGCCCGGCTGGTCGAGGTGTATGCGCGGCGGCCGCAGGTGCAGGAGCGGCTCACGTCGCAGATCGCCGACCTGCTGATGTCGCAGCTCAACCCGCGTGGCGTCATCGTCGTGATCGAGTGCGAGCACCTCTGCATGTCGATGCGGGGCATCCAGAAGGGCGGCTCGCGCACGATCACGTCGGCGGTCCGCGGCCTGCTTCGCGACGACGCGAAGTCGCGCGCCGAGGCGATGGGCCTGATCCTGCGCGGCTGACCGGCTCTATCCCAGGAGCAGCACGCCGCCGAACACCAGCAGCGGGATCAGCGCCAGCAGGCTGATCACCAGGCCCAGAACCGGTGTCCGCGACGTCGTGCGCCTGGTCATCGCGCCGATCGTGAGCCAGCCGAGGCCGAAGGCGATGGCCGGCAGTACCAGCGCACAGGGGAGCGCGATGATGCTGATCTCGCTGAAGCGCTCGCCGGCGAGCAGGGTCGGGATCTGCACGATCGCGGCCAGCAGCGCGAATCCGAAGTAGACCGCGGCGTTGAGCCAGATCCGCCGGGTCGACGCCGCCTGGCGGCCGGGGGCGGCGAGGGCGGCCTGAGACTGCTTCAGACCGGCTGCGGCGACGCGGAGGGCAGTCGATGTCCTTCCGGGTACCGATTCGGGCGCTGGGGCGCTCACAGGGCTCACTACGCCGGTGCCGACGGCTCCTGCCCCGGCGGGGGAGGGCATGCCGCTGACGGGTAGGCGGGGCGGCGCACCGCTGACCGGCACGCGGGGGATGCTGCCGGTTGTGTGGGTCATGGCGTTTGCGGGTGACGTGCCGGGCAGGGCGGATGTCGGGTGTGGCGGGGCCGAGTGGGGTGCTGCGTGGCGCGGGGCGGCCTGGCTGCCTGGGATACCGCTTCCCGGTCCGCCGCTTCCGGGGATGCCGCTTCTCGGGATGCCGCTGGTGGGCGCGGCGTGCCGTGGCGCGGCGCCCGGCAGTACGCCCGTGTGCTGGCCGCCGCCGGTCAGGATGGCGCCGGTGTGGGGCGGTGCGGAGACCCTGGGCACGGCCGGGGTGCCCGGGGGCAGCGGCGGCGCGCTGATCGGCGGTGCGTTGACCGGGCCGCGGCCCTGCGGCCAGGTGCCCTGCGGGATGCCGCTCATCGGCGGCGGGGGCGGCGCCATCGGGACGCCCCGGGGCCGCACCGGAGGCCGCGGGGGACCGGTCAGCGCCGCGTGCGCGGCCTGAATCTCCTGCCAGGACGGGGTGTAATCGATGGGCCGGCCGCCGGCCTCGCTCGCGATGTCGGTGAGGAAGGCCTGGTGTTGCGCAAGCTTCGCCCGGATCGCGGCCAGATCGTCCTTCGCGGACTTCAAGGCGGCCTTGTGCTCGGCCACGACCGCGATGACCTCGCGCCGGACGGCGTCGAGGCGCTGCGCGGCCCCCACGTACTCCAGCCAGGCGGCGCGGCTGGGCTCGCCGACCGCGGTGGGCGGCGCCGTCCACGGCCCGCTGAGCTGGGCACACACCTGCCGTACCAGTTCGGCCGGTGGGTCGGCATCGAGGTACACCGGAGCATTGAGTCTCGCCGGCCCGATGCCCGTGCCGGAGAAGGTGGTGCCGGGTGGGTCGCCGACCCACGCGTGGGGATTGCGGATCGCGATCTGGGTCGCGTGTGGCAGCGGCGCCTGCGTGGTCTCCGCGGTCAGCGGGGGCGGCGGCCACCCCGCTGCGATCAGGTGGAGCCGCCCGGCCGGCCCGGCGTGCGCGAGCCCGGCGATCCGGGCGAGGTCGCGCCCCTCGGTCAGCTCGGGCAGCGAGGCGATGACGATGAGCAGCGTCGGCCCCGGCCCGTCGGTCCGAGCGGCCAGCCACCGCTCCCCTTCGTCGAGCACGGCCCGCAGCCCGTCAGCATCGGTGACGGGCGGCGGCATGATCGCCTCGATGCCGGTGAACCACCCGAACGTGGCCCCCTCGGCGTCCACGGCCCTGATCCGCACCGACCCGGGCGGCGACGAGGCGAGCAGCCGCACGACGAGACTCCGCAGCAGCCCGGCCACCCGATCATCCCGAGCATCGGCATCGACGGCGATGTGCCCGGCGCGCAGCAGCGGCACGATGACGGGAAACCGCGCGTCGTCGAGCGGATGCCCCTGCCCGACCCGGACAAAGGTCGGCGGCAGCGGCCCCCCGAGCGGTGTGGCGGGCGTAAGCGCGTCGAGCTGCGCCCCGAGCCACCCGGGCGCGAGCATGGCAGCATCGGACCGCAGACTGGCGGCAAGATCGTGCTGCTCGGCATACTGTTCGGCGGGCGCTGCGGTAGGGGAGTAGGCGTCCAGGATCGGCCCAGCGGCGGCTACCAGCGCAGCGGTATGCCGATGCTGCGCAGCCGCCCGCTCGATCCGTGCCCGAAGGCGTGCCACCGTACCCCTTCCCTGCCAAGCCAGATGCGGGAACGGTAACGCAGACGCGAGACACAGTCAGCAACCACACTGGGCCTCTGACGTTCGCGCAGGTGAAAGCCCTCGCCTACTGCCGTTTGCAGGATCGCTGGCGGCTCATCACGGTTTGTCGTCCTCGTGCAGAACTTGGCGGGCCGAGCATGGTCGGCAGCAACCCGTCTTGGATGGGCTAGCAAGGGCGGGCAGCGGGGACCGGTGTGGGAATGTACCGGACCGGCGTGAGGCCGATAGCCTCTGAGGCGTGGAGCCCTCGAAGCCGCACGACCCCGGGATCGATCAGTCACGTTCGATCCCGCGATCGCGTCAGAGCGGTGATGAAGTCCTCGAAGGCGAGATCATCGGCAAAGACGTCCCTCTCGGACGGATGCCGCGAGAGCCTCGTCCAACGACTCCGCCGAGACCACCCTCCAACACCCGGAGGATGGTTCTGCTCGCGATCGTGAGCATATCGGCGCTGGTCTGCTTGGCTGGCTCGCTGACTGCCTATGTTCTATATGACAAAGCCACCACTCCTGACCGAAGCACCCCTGAGGGAGTGCTTGAGCAGTACATTGAAGTAAAGTTCAATACGAGAGATGAACCCCGCGCGAAGCTCTTCGAGTGCTCATCTGCAGATTTGGTCGCCCTGGAGCAGGCACTAAATGATGCCAAGGCATTGGAAGCCAGGTTCTCGGCTTCCGTGACCATCACGCCGGCGAGCTTCGACGTGTCCGTTCATGGTGATGATGCTGACGTTCGGGCCATTCTCAATTTTGTTGTTCCTGAGGCTGATGGCCGCAAAACGACTTCTCGACAGGAGTGGAATTTTGAACTTAGATACGATAAGAGTTGGCTGATCTGCAATGCACTGAGGGTTTCGTAGCTATTCAACCCACAACAGGTGGATAGGTACCTCCATAGTCTTCGGGATCTGCCCGCTCCACCCCCACCGATACCACTCCACTTCTCGGCAAACCCGCACGCAGATATCCCCCTCAGCCGAGTTGTACGGCTCAGTGACCGCTCGCAGATCCCGTTCGTCCCGTCCAGCCTTGTCATCAGGCCCAGGTACCCGAACCACCCGTAACCCAGTAACGCCGACAACATCCCGGACCCGCCGAGGCGGCCGCGCAGACGGCGTATCGAGTGAAACCAGCCGAGAAACAAGATCTACGTCATCAGGCGGCCGAACCGTCGGCGAAGTCCGTTCAACCCAAACACGCTCCAGCGGTACAAGAGGTGCAAAAACCTCGGTCTGTTCCGCTTCGGCTCGATACCATTCCTGCTCCGGCAATACCGGAACATACGTCCGGCTCGCCTGAACCACAGGGTTGTCGGCCCTGATATCCCGACGCCAGCCCACCCCAGGCACGCCGATGACCGCGCGTCGCCCGCGCAACTCGCGCACACTCCCAGCCGGTACGAACTCAATTCCCGCCGGAACGCGCTCAACGCCGCCGGCGAGAAGGTCCCAGTCCGGCAGGTCGTCCGGCGAGAAATCGGTCACGGCTCGATTCCCAGCGGCGCGCCCATGCGCTGCATGAACTGAACGGGATCCACAGCGCCGTTCTTGCTCGAATCGTTGTTGATGTGTGTCTCGAAATGCACATGCGGGCCGGACGAGTGCCCGGTCGAGCCGGAGAATCCGATCTCTTGCCCCGGCGCCACGCTCTGGCCGACCACCACACTCGGTTGTTTCACCATGTGGCAGTACCGCGTAATGACCCCATTCGCATGCCGAATGTCGACGTACCAACCGCAACCGCGAACCGACGGCGATCCGTCGCGCCAGCAGCCCCAGTCCGACCCGTTTGGCGCCACCGCATTGCAGCGGGCCTTGATGACGATGCCAGCGGCGGCGGCGCGAATGAGCGTGCCTTTCGGGACGATGAGGTCGACGCCCTGGTGGTCCGGCCGCGACGCGGTCCGGTAACCGGAGCCGACTTTGCCCTTGACCGGCGCGGTCCAGCCAGAAGCGGCCACCTGCCCGGCGACGGCGCATTGCATCTGCAGTTGATTGCCGACAGCCCGTCCAGCGCCACCGGTCAATGAATTCACGACCGTCGTCGCGGCCTCTTCGTGCTTCGCGTACGCATTGGGGTACGCACTGCGCTGCACCCGCTGGGCGGCCCTCGTCAGTGCCATCGTTTCCCAGCCCGGAATCGTGACCAGCTTTTCATAGAATTTCCGGGAGGCGTACTGCGGATCCATGATTTGCTCCGGCGTACCCCATCCGGTGCTCGGGCGCTGCTGGAACAGTCCGAGCGAGTCGTGGTCGTTGCGTGACCCGAGGTGCGGCAGGTTCTTCAGATTCGATTCCTGCATAGCGGTGGCAACCGCGACGACCCATCCCCGCGGCGGCACCTTCATGTCCTGCCCGACCCGCACGATGATCGCGGCGTTGCGTACCTGCTCCTGGTTGTACGACCGATGCGACGGCAGCTCCGCGGCTGCGTCCACCAACTGCCCGTTGCCGCACCCGGCGGCATAGTCGACCGTCTTGTCCGCAGCATCCATAAAGAGCGATACCACCCCGCCGCCGCAGCACACCAGGATGAGCACAGTGGCGAGCGCTACCAGCAACGCAGGGCGGATCCTTCGCCGTTCGCCACCCTCCAGGCCCTCCATGGCCTCCGGATCGCTCACGCTGCCTCCCAGTCGAGCGACGTGACCTGCCACCGTCCGCTGATGACCTGCAGTCCGAGAACGATGGTCCCGCCATCCGCCGGAAAGCGCGCCCAAGTATCCGCCCCGAAGTTCTCCAACACGGCCGACCCGGTGATCTTCGAAGCCGGCACATCGCTCGGATCCGTCTCGGTGAGCTCGGCCATGAGATCCGTCGAGGCGTCAGGCTTTAACCCAGCCCGCCATTGTTCCCCGGTCTGCCCAGGTTTGCGCAGCCACGCATTGGCAAATCGGGTTGCCACGGTACTGGCATCAGCCGCACCTTTGCTCAAGGATGGAGCGGCGCTGGGCTCGACAACACTGTCGTCTCCGAGCGAGTTGTACGGATCGGGCGTAGTTTCAACAGGCGCGACGGTCGGCCCGAACGCATCATTGCCCGACCGTGATTCGCGATCCTGAAAGACGGTCCGCCCAAACCCGACGACGGCGACGACCACGACCACCAGCACCAACGCGATGCCATATCGCGTACCAAGCAGGCGCAGGACCGTCCGCATCGTCCGTCACCCCGGCAAACTGGCCGACTCCGGCCGTCGCGCAGGCGCCCGATCCCGGCTGGTCCGATCAGAATCCGGCCGATAGATCGAGTACGAGGGGGCATTCTCGGCGGGCACGTTAGCCTCTTCCCAGACAGGGTCCCGCTGCCGCCGCTGCCGCGGCTGCGCCCCACCAGTCTCAGGCCGCCCGCCGGATTCCTGCCCACCACCGCCGATCCCAACAACGACGGAGTCCTCAGTTCGCGACTCCGGCCGAACCTGCGTCTGCACGGACTCTTTCCCACGAGCACTCTTGGGCTCATTGGTCCCGCCAGCATCAACAATCTTCAAGGCCGCGGCCTGCCGAACATCCCGCAGGAAGAGCCGATGCCAACTACCGGCTGAGGTGATCGCCCGAGTGGAGTCCTTGCCCCCAAGCTGTGTAATGCGCCGATAGGGCCGCAACAGAAGCCACCCAACAACCCCGGTGAGCCAGATGAGTACCACTTTCAACCAGCCCGCAATTGAGGCAGTGCCGAGAATAAGCGTCACTGCAAACAAGTAGATTGCCGACCCGGTTCCGAATATTACGATGTTGAAGATTGCCGCGAGAACCGCATTACCGAGACGTCGGAGCCCAGCGTTGGCTGGGCGCAGAAGTCCGATGGTGCCGAGGATGGGTGCCGCAATTACAGCCCACCTGAAAATGAGAAACCCGAGGATAACAAGGATTGATGCAGTGATGTCAAACAGGGCGAAGAGTAGCGCTGACAAGATTGCAAGGAATCCTGCGCCGATTCGATCCATCCCCCGGCTACCCTGGAGGTGTTCGTAGGCTTCAGGGTCTTCTCTTCGGATCTGTTCCGCGATTCGCATCCAACGTTGTTGTTTTTGTTCGGTCAAGACTTTGCGTTCGTTGGACTCGATTGGCGGACCGGGCTGGTTTAGGCGGATTCGGTCCTCTTCGGCCTTCTGTGCTCGCTGTTCTGCGGTGCGTATGCGCTGGATCTCTTCCCAGCTGAAAGACTTTGCGTCGTAGAGGGCTGGACCGTACTTCCTGGCGGTTTCGCTATCCGCCGACCCCAGCGTCCCTCGAAGCCAATTCTGATAAAGGAGGCCTTCTACAACGGTGTCACTGGCTCGTACGGCGGGAGGTCGGGTGTCGACACATGCAGTCGGGTCCAGATTTCGACACTGGTCGGCGGGGATGCTTTCGTCAGGCGGGCCAACTGCGCTGTGAATAACGCCAAGGCTCCTAATTAGGGTTTGATCCGCCAAGCTTGCTGACCATTTAGGCCAGTATGCGATGGCAGTGACCAGAACCATAACGAAGATGGCCCAGCCGGCGGTTGTCACGGCGTTTGAGAGATCCGACTGTCTCGAGCGCCATAGGAGATAGAGGCCGACGACGGCGAGGGTAATGGCGCCGAATACGGTGAACACCTTGTCGTAGACTGCTTTGGTGGCAGTTTCGACAAGCGGATCCGCCCATCCCCACATGTACGACGGGTCCCAGGCGCGCTCTCGAAGTGCGTTGGATGCGCCTGTGATCGAGGTTGCGAGAAGGAATTCACCGTTGGCGACGGTGTTTTCGAACTCGGCGCTTGGGTTCGTCACGACCGGAGCGCATTTGAGATCGTAAGTTGCGAAATCGTATCCTGCGTAGCCGTACTCGCTGTACGTGTGAAGAATTCGCGAGCCGCGATCTTCTGGTGGTTCCTGGGCGAACCAACCAGCCATGCCTGAGTCGGGTGCGCTTGGGGTTGGGGCGTCCAAGCAGCTGATCCGGGACTGAACATCCACCTGCAGCCGATTCGCGCAGTTCTGGAAGTTCGTCGGGACCCGCCACTCCTCGACCGTGCACAGCGGGTCGCCAGGAGCCTGTGGGAGAGGGGCTGCAGTGGAAGGGTTTGCGAACCCGCCGAACAGCGTGGCCATCGCCGTCACGATGATCACGGCCGCGTACACGGGCGAGCGTCTCACCGATCGTCCTCCGGGTCGTCGTCGTGGATGTCCACGACCTCGCCGCCGACGGTGCCGCCGGACGGTACACCCCCCGGTGTTGTGTCCAGGTAGCGGAGCAGGTCCTGGACGTAGGAGACGTCGACTCGGATCTTCTGCACGCGGCCGTCGACGTCCCGCATCACGAACTCTCGGAAGCCCAGCCGGGCTGAGGACGCGGTGTCCACCTGGGACAGCGCGGCCAGGGTCTGCTCGTAGCCCACGTCGGTCGGGACGCGCAGGAGGCGAAGGGCCTCGGCGGCGATCTCGGAGTCCTCGGCGATGCGGCCGACGAAGACGGTGGAGACCAGGTTCTGCACGTCCAGGCCGAGGATGTCCTTGGGGTTCTGGGAAGCGACGAGCGCGGCCAGGTTCCACTTGCGGGAGTCGCGGGCCAGGCGGACCAGGAACGACCGGCCGGAGCGCCAGCCCTCCATGAAGTGGGCCTCGTCCAGGCCCACGAGCTTGCGCTGCGACATGTCGCCGCCGTAGCAGCGCCGGACGGCGAGCCGGTGGGCGGTGTGCAGCATGGGCAGGGCGAGGGCTTCTTCGGCCGACCAGTATTCGCGCTCGATCTTCAGGTCGGGCAGGCGCAGGCCGGCCATGGTGATGACCGTGAGGGCCGCGTCGGCGCCGAGCAGGTGCGCGGGTGGGGAGCCGAAGAACAGCATGGCGAGGGGCATCTCGGCGGTGTCGAGGAGCAGGTTGCCGAGCTCGAGCGCCTCGTGGTCGCCGGTGTCGCGGAGGGCGCGGATGACGTCCTCGAGGGTGGAGGACTCCTCGGCGGGGACCTGCCGGACGGCGTGGCGGAGCATGGTGGCGGTGGACGCCTCGCGGGCCACCTGGGGCGGGACCAGCATCATGCAGATGTCCTGGACCAGCATGCGGCGCTCGGCGCGCGCGTTGGAGACGGCGATCTCGAACTCGCGGTCGCCGGCCGGGCCGGCGGCGTAGTGGCCGCGCTGCGGGGTCGGGATGAGCGCATACGGGGCCAGGGTGCCCTGCTCGGAGCCGGTCAGGTTGAGCACCCGGGAGAAGGGCGCCAGCTCCGGCATCGCGCACAGGCGGGCCAGCGGGCCGGACGGGTCGAGCAGCGTGACCTGGACGCCGCGGCGGGACGCCAGGTAGCCGAGCGCGCCCATGAGGGTCGACTTGCCACCGCCGGGCTCGGCGACGAAGACGGCCAGGCCCGACCGCTCGCGCACCTCCATCGGGAAGTGCAGGTCGAGGAAGACCGGGCGACGGGAGGTGCCGGCGGTACGGCCGATGAGATCGCCACGGCGGTCACCGACGGTGGAGGCGGCCTGCGGCAGGGCGGCCGCGAACAGCTTCACGGGCATCCGCCGGACGTAGCCGGTGTTCGCCAGCGGCTCGCCGGGGATGAACTCGCGGGCCAGCCAGTCCTGGTTCTTCGGGTGCTGCAGGGCGAGCCGCATCTCGCGCGAGTACATCTGGGTGACCCGGCGGGCCCGCTCCAGGCACTCCTCGCGGGTGCGCCCGCTGACCGCGACCCGGTGCCAGCCGTGCGCGCGGGACGAGTCGACGGGCAGGCCGGTGCTGATCTCGTCGCCGATGGTGAGGGCCCGCTTGGCCAGGCGCTCGAGTTCGGGCGGCGCGTCGATGCCGTGCTCGGAGTAGTCGGCCTGCTGAGAGCGGATGAGGCGGAGCCGGTGCTCGAGATTGCGGAACGAGTCGCCCGGGCCGAGGATGTCGATCCGCGACGAGATCTCCATCGGCCACGGCAGTCGCTCGTGGAAGTGCAGCCACGGCTCGTGCCGCTCGGGGATCTCCAGCGGCTCCATGCGGCCGACGGTGAGGACGGCGACGTGCCGCTCCTCGCCGGTGCTGCGGTTGACCAGCTTCACGGTCGAGCCGTAGGGCGTGCGGTAGCGCTCGATCTGCTCGGTCAGCGCGAGCATGTCGCCGCGTTCCCATCCGCCGTCGAGGGTGGTGATCCCGGCGGGCGGGGACATGCCGAGCGCGACCGAGCGGTACAGCAACCACTCCAGCTCGAACGCGGTGACCCGCCGGCCGCGCATGCCGAAGGCGCCGAGCACCTCGTCGAACTGCTCGACGGTGCGGGCCATGCGGCGCCGCTCGGCATCGGCCACGCCCCGCTTGAACAGCGAGCCGATCCGCTCCATGAACGTGTCGCCCAGCGTGCGGCGGGCGAAGGCGATCCCGAGATACGTCTGACCCTCGGCGTGGTTGATCGACAGCAGGTGCTTCTGCGCGGCCACCAGGTGGTCCGACCACGACGAGGCGCGCGGCACCGAGGGCAGCGGGTGCGGCGTGTTGCCGTCGACCACGCGCGCCCACTGGTCGGCCGGGAACGGCCGGGTGGTGCGCCGCAGGTGCAGCCGGAACCCGGCCAGGCCCGCGTACTGCTCGGAGATCGCCGACAGCAGCGCCTCGCGCTCGGCGTCGGGCCGGAACGCCCAGCGCACCTCGGGCAGCCAGTACCACGCCGTCACCGTGTTCGGCGTGAACGTCAGATGCCCGGCGATCTCGGTGATCGCCAGGTCGACGGCGGCCGAGCGGTCCTTGTACTTCGGCTTGTCCACCCGGTCGATCGGCGTCTTCTTGCCGCGCGCGGGGGGCGGCGGCTGCATTCGCGGGGGCCGGGGCGGCGGCGGGGTGCGGCGAGCGGGCGGGACGAGTTCCCGTCCCGGTGCGGAGCGGACGTTCTTGGCAGGTGTACCGGGCGTGCCGCCCGCTTGGCGACGGTCCTCAGTGGTCCGCCCCACGGGCCGCGAAGGCTGCCGGACGGCCCGCTCGGGGGCGGCCGAAGCAGCCGGCCCGGCGGTCCCGGCAGGCCCGGACGACACGGACGGCCTGGCCGGGCCGGCACCGAGCGCCGGCCGGGAGCCGGTGCCGTTGGTCCGCATGCCGTCCGCGATCGGTGCCCGCGGCGGCGCGATGCGCTTCGGCGCCCGCAGGTCCTCGGGCGCGCGGGGCGGCCCGGAGGCGGGCGCCGCGGAGATGGGCACACCGGAGATCGGCCGCTCGACCGGCGCGCCGGTGCGCTCGTCGAACAGCCCCAGGAACGGCGAGTCGACGTCGGCCGGGCGCCCGCCCCGGACGGTGCCGTTGCTGCCGGTGCCGCGGAACATCGCCACGCGACCGCCCTCGGCCACGGCGCGTAGGCCGCCATCGTAATCGGTTGACTGCGCAGCGTCGTCGTCGAGGTCGGGCCGGTCGGCGTAGCCGCCGTTGTGATGCGGCGGGTTATTGCTCATGCGAGATCACCGGTGAGTTCCGGGCGGATGCGGATCCGGGTCGCGAGCAGGCGCGCATCGCGCTGCTCGCTGCTCGGCTCCCGCGTGTGACGCCAGTCGGTCAGTGCCGTGCGGACGACCATCCGCGCCGGGCGGTCGGGGTCCACGTACCGGAAGATCAGCGACGTCGCGACGATGGCGAGCGCGATCTCGTACGCCGGGAAGAAGTCGACGTGCCCGGTGACCATGAAACGGATCAGCACGAACAGCAGGACGACCAGCACGAACACCCCGTACTGTGCGTACGGCAACTGAATCGGCAGGGTGTAACCGGGCGGGCCCAGGTAGACCAGGCGGGCCCGGTAGATGTCGTCGTCTGTCCGCAGCCGCATGCAGGCCTACTTGAAGAGCAGGTCGACGAGTGATCCACCGAAGAAGAACAGCGAGGCGGCGCCGGCCACGAAGGCCAGCCCGATGATCGCGATCGCCGAGCTGGTGAGGACTCGGGACACCTCGCCCTTGCTGGCGCGGCCGATGAAGATCACGCCGAGCGCCGCGAGCAGGATCGGGACGATCTTGGTCGCGAAGAAGTTCAGGATGCCGTCGGTGTTGATCTCCTTCGGCGCCGGCGCCGGCGTCGGTGTCGGCGCGTAGGCGATCGCATCCACAGCGCGTGCGGCGTCGCCCCACATCGCCTGGCCGATCTCCAACAACATCATCAGACCTCCCCGGAGGCGCGACGGGCGCGTTGCTCGCCGCGCGTTAAGCCTCGCCGAAAAGACGACCCGGTGGTACGACCCCGGCTGCTGTGTCGCTCTCCGGCGGAACCTTATCCGGGCGTTTGCCCTGGTAATTGCCCATTGTCGGGTTTAACGGTCCGAATAACGTTCACTTGCAGAGAGTACGTTGCGGCCCGCTGTCCAACAAGCTGACCGACTCGGGGTCAGTGTGCACAGTGTGACGGTTGAGGCGTACCGTCCGCGACCCCGCAGGTCGCCCCGGAGCACCCCGATTGAGTTGAGTACCTTCATTCAAGTGATGCTGCTGCGACGTCCCTCCCCGGTGGTCATGGGCGTGCTCAACGTGACCCCCGACAGCTTCAGCGACGGGGGCCGCTACGCCGACCTGGACGCGGCCGTCGCGCACGCGCTCCAGATGCGCGACGAGGGCGCCGACGTGATCGACATCGGGGGCGAGAGCACCCGGCCCGGCGCCGATCGGGTCGATGCGGAGACAGAGGCCTCCCGTGTACTACCTGTGATCGTCGCACTGGCGGGTGAAGGTGTGACGATGAGCATCGACACGACGCGCGCGGCGGTCGCCGCGGCCGCGCTCGACGCCGGGGCGGCGATCGTGAACGACGTGTCGGGCGGCCTCGCCGACCCCGACATGGCCCGGGTCGTCGCCGACGCCGGCTGCCCCTGGGTGCTCATGCACTGGCGGGGCCACTCGCGCCGGATGGCCGACCTGGCGGTCTACGCCGACGTGGTCAAGGAGGTCGCCGCGGAGCTGCTGGAGCGCGTCGACGCGGCGGTCGCCGCCGGGGTGTCGCCCGACCGGCTGGTCCTCGACCCCGGCCTCGGCTTCGCCAAGGCCCCGGAGCACACCTGGCGCCTCGCCGCCCACCTGCCCGACCTGGTCGGCCTGGGGTACCCCGTCCTGGTCGGCTCCAGCCGCAAGTCCCACCTGGGCCGGCTGCTCGCCGGCGCCGACGGCACCCCGCGCCCGACCGCGGAGCGCGAGGCGGCCACGGTGGCGACCACCGTGCTCTCTGTCGCCGCCGGCGCCTGGGGCGTGCGGGTCCACGACGTCCAGGGCAACGTGGACGCGATCCGGGTCTGGCAGGCCACGAGGGCCGCGGCGTGACCATGGACCGGATCTCGCTGACCGGGCTGACCGTCCGGGGCCACCACGGCGTCTTCGACTTCGAGCGCCGCGACGGGCAGGACTTCGTGATCGACGTGGTCCTGGAGCTCGACCTCGCCCCGGCCGCCGCCTCCGACGACGTCGCCGACACCGTTCACTACGGTGAGCTGGCCGAAGGGCTCGCGGCGGTGGTCGCCGGCGAGCCCGTCGACCTGATCGAGACCCTGGCCCAGCGGCTCGCCGACGTGTGCCTCGCCGACGGCCGGGTACAAACGGCCATCGTGACCGTGCACAAGCCCCAGGCCCCGATCCCGCTCCAGTTCGCCGACGTCGCCGTCACGATCCACCGGTCCCGTCCGTGAGCCGGGCCGTGCTGTCGCTCGGCAGCAACCTCGGCGACCGGGAGGGCCACCTCCGCGGTGCCCTGGCCGGCCTCGGCGACGCGGTCCGCGTGGTGTCCGGGGTGTACGAGACGCCGCCGTGGGGTGATCCGGACCAGCCGCACTACCTCAACGCCGTCGTGCTGGCCGAGGACCCCGCGGCCGCCCCGAAGGACTGGCTGGCGGCCTGCCGCCGGCTGGAGGACGCCGCCGGTCGCGTCCGGGATCCGGCCCGCCAGTTCGGCCCGCGTACCCTTGACGTTGACGTGATCGCCGTCTGGGACGCCGACGGGCAGCCGGTGACCGCCGACGACCCGGAGCTGACCCTGCCGCATCCGAGGGCCCACCTGAGGGCCTTCGTACTCCGGCCGTGGCTCGACATCGAGCCGTACGGGCAGCTGCCGGGTCACGGCTGGCTCACCGACCTGCTGCGCGGCGCCCCGGTCGCCGATGACGTCGCCGACCTGCGACCGCGCGAAGACATCCACATCGAATCCTGATCTGGAGCGAAGACGATGGCCACGCCGCCGCCTGCCGATCCCAACGCGAACGGTCCGAAGGGCCGGATGGAGCCGACCAGGGCGGCAACGCTCGCCATCGCGGCGCTCGCCATGACCGCGCTGTCCTGGATCGTGATCAGCAACTTCTGGAACAGCATGCCCACGCTGCCGTGGCTGCCCCCGCTCACGCTGATCGGCCTGGCGATCTTCGAGGGCTTCGAGGCGTACTCCACGCGCGCCCGGATCCTGCGCAAGGAGGGCGCCGGCCCGCTGAACCCGCTGGTCACCGCCCGGTACGCGGTGCTCGGCAAGGCCTCGGCCCTGGTCGCTGCCCTGTTCGGCGGGGTTTACATCGGTATGTCCACCTGGCTGCTCACGCAGCGTGGCGTCCTGGCCAAGGTTTCCGAGAACCTGCCCCAGGCGCTGCTCGGCGTCGCCGCCTCGATCGTGCTCGTCGCGGCGGCCCTCTGGCTCGAGCGCGCGTGCCGCGTCCCACCCGGTCCGCGCGACGGTGAGCAGCCCCGACCGGGCCGCCAGGACCCGCTCGACCGCGCGGAGGACGACCAGGTCGCGTGACGCCCTATGGATCGACGGGCGTAACAACACTGTCGTCTTCCTCGCCAAGGGGCTGTCGCTGGTCACCATCCGCGGTTACTGTGCGACCCGTACCGGTCGGTGAGCAGGAGGCGCGCGCGATGGCGTACGACGACTCGCGGTTCCGCGGCGAGCCCGGGTTCCGGGAGGAGCCAGATTTCCGCTCCGGCGGTGTGCCGGAGGACGCGCCGACGCTCGGCGTGTCGAACCAGTCCGTGTACACGCCCGGTGCCTACCCGGTGTCGCCCGACTACAGCGTGCCACCGACCGAGAGCACCCTCGGGCTCGGCCGGCGTGGCACACCCAGCCCGGCCCAGCTCGACGACGTCTTCGACGACCCGGAGCACGGGGAGCCCGGCCGGGACCGGATGGCCGTCCACGCGCTGTGGGAGATGGTCCTGCTGCTGGCGACGGCTTCCCTGTTGTACCTCTTGCGCGACGCGCGTCCCGACGCGCTGCGCGGCGCCGAGCTCGAGTCGCTGTTCCTCGGCATCGCCGAGCTCGGCCTGGTCGCCGTCGCGGTGGGCCTGACCCTGCGCGCGGGCGCGGTCAACCTGGCCGTCGGCCCGATCGCCTACGCGTCGTCGCTGTTCTTCGCCGACAACTCCGACCGCGGGCTGCTCATGACCGCCAGCATCACCGCGCTCATCGCGCTGGGCGTCGGCGTGGTCATCGCCGTGCTGGTCGTCGGCTTCCACGTGCCCGGCTGGGCGGCCAGCCTGGGCGTCGCGCTCGCCCTCATGGCATGGATCGCCGACCAGAGCAACGAGACGGTCGTCAACGGCGCCTACGACCCCCACGACAAGGCCCTCTGGTGGCTGATCGGGGTGGCGGTCATCGCCGTCGGTGGCGCCGCGCTGGGCCTGATCCGGCCGCTGCGCCGCTCGGTCGGCCGGTTCCGCCCGGTCCACGACCCGGCCCGCCGCCGCGGCGGAGGCGCCGCCTCCATCGCCGGCCTCTCCATCGCCGGCTCCGCGCTGCTCGCGGCCGCCGCCGGCGTGCTCACCGCGCTCGACGTCCGCGAGATCGCCACCACCGAGAACGGCATGGCCGCGGCCGGGCTGGCGATGAGCGGCCTGGCCCTCGGGGCCGCGCTGCTCGGCGGCACCTCCGCCTACGGCCGGCGCGGTGGCGTCTTCGGCACAATGCTCGCCGCCACCGCGATCGTGCTGCTGTTCCACTACTCGACCGCCGAGGACTGGAACATCGCCCCGCTCGCCGTCGCGGGCGTCGCGATCGCCATCGGCCTGGTCGTCACCCGCCTGGTGGAAACGTTCGGCCGGCCGCGCACGTCCGCCGAGACGGTCGACGAGGACGCCTGGGTCCCGCCGAGCTCGGTGACCGGCCCGGCCCCCGACGAAGACTGGTCGCCGGCCTCGCGCACCAGCGGCTGGACCAGCCAGCTGCCGGCCCGCACCACCGACGACGGCTGGGGCGTCGAGGAGCGCTGGGGGACCCGGTAGGCCCCCGCGGCAGGCGCTAGGCTGATGTTCATGAACGACACCCGCCTGGCCGAGTTCGACGCGCTGTCCACGGAGGAGCTGCGGGAGCGGGCCTTCGCCCTGGCCCGAAAGCGGCGGGACGTGAAGTTCTTCTGGGACCTGTTCAGCCACGTCACCACCAGCAACGGCGAGACCCAGGACGGCTGGCTGGGCTCGCTCGACGCGACGATCGACGACGTGGTGGCGCTGTGGCGCGAGGCGACCGACGACGACCACGAATACGGCGAGTCCGAGCCGCTGATCCGGGCCGCGTTCATCGACTACCTGATGTCGCATTCATAGCTTCACCTGCGTCTGTTTAGATTTTTCGTCCGCCGGGCCTAATCCCGGCATGGCAATCAGACGATCGCGCTACCGCACCGCGACAGGCGCCGGCACACTGGTGGCCTTCCTGCTGGTGCTGATCTTCGGCAGCCCGTGGTACGTGGACTGGGTCCAGGAAGGCAACCGGGGAATCTTCCTGGAGACCCTGGCCTGGCCGGCCTGGAGCTTCGACACCGACGCGTCGGTGCGCGACCTGCTCGCCGCCGACCTCAAGGCGATCCTCCTGGTCGTCTTCACGGCGCTGTTCATCACACTGCTCGCCGGCGCGCAGCTCGCCAGCGCGCGCGGCACCATCTCGGCGATCCTGACCGGCTGGGCCGCCTACATCTTCGCGGCGGCGCTCGCCGCCATGCTCACCGCGTTCATTCTGGCCAACGCGTCGTTCGGCTCCGCCGTCGTCGCCGCGACCGGAGGCGCCGCCTACGGGCTGAT
Source organism: Dactylosporangium sp. NPDC005572 (assembly GCF_040605515.1). Lineage (NCBI taxonomy): Bacteria > Bacillati > Actinomycetota > Actinomycetes > Micromonosporales > Micromonosporaceae > Dactylosporangium > Dactylosporangium sp. NPDC005572. Next base: position 22,395 of record NZ_JBEXCY010000090.1, read on the forward strand.
CGTCGGCTGGATCATCGGCCTGGCCACCATGGCGGGCCGCCGCCCGTAGCACCACCGTGGCAAACCCCGGAGCACCCCAGGGCGCCGTACCCCACATCGCCCTGGGGACCGGGGTTCAGGCCGCCGGATCCACGGCCGCCAGCGCCACCTGTACGTCCGCCGCGGTCAGCGCCCCCAGCGGGGAGCCGCCGTCGACCACGACCACCGCGCCGTGCCCCGCGGCCAGCATCGCGCCGAAGGACTCCCGCAGCGTCGCCGTCACCGCCACGGTCGGGGCGCCCTCACCGGCCTCGCCGACCGGGCGCAGCCCGTCGCGCGGGATCGGGGTCACCGACAGCCGCATGATGCCGCGGTCCTCGCCCACGAACCGCTCCACGAACTCGTTCGCCGGCTTGGCCAGCAGCTCGGCGGGCGTCGCGTACTGCTCCAGATGAGCGTGATCCGACAGCACCGCGATCCGGTCGCCCAGCTTGACGGCCTCCTGCAGGTCGTGCGTGACCAGGATCGTGGTCTTGCGGACGGCCTGGTGCAGCCGGCGGAACTCGTCCTGGAGCCGCCCCCGGTTGATCGGGTCGACCGCCGAGAACGGCTCGTCCATCAGCAGTACCACGGGGTCGGCCGCGAGCGCCCGGGCGAACCCGACCCGCTGCCGCTGCCCGCCGGACAGCTCGTGCGGATACCGCTTCGCGTAGCGGCCCGGCTCCAGCCCGACCAGCTCCAGCAGCTCGTCGGTGCGGGCCGCGATGCGCGCCTTGTCCCAGCCCAGCATGCGCGGCACGGTGCCGACGTTGGCCCGGACGGTCTGGTGCGGGAAGAGCCCGACGTTCTGGATCACGTAGCCGATGGTCCGGCGCAGCCGCACCGGGTCGGCGTCCGTCACGTCCTCGCCGTCGACGAGCACGCGCCCGCCCGACGGCTCGATCAGCCGGTTCACCATCCGCAGCACCGTCGACTTGCCGCAGCCGGAGGGGCCGATGAGCACGGTCACCTCGCCGCCCTCGACGTCGAGGCTGAGCTCGTCGACGGCGACGGTGCCGTCCGGGTACACCTTCCGGAGCCGATCGAGGGAGATCGGCGCCGCGCCGGGGTTCGCGGTACGGTCCACGCATGTCCTTCCTGGCTCGCGGTGCGGCCGGCAACCCGTGGTTCTCGTGGTCCTACGTGCGGGACAACCTCGAGACCATCCAGGACGCGCTCGTCGACCACGTCGTCATCACCGTCTGGTCGGTCGCGATCGCGGTGGCGATCGCGATTCCGCTGGCGGTGCTGGCGTACTGGGTGCGCCCGCTCGCCACGCCGATTCTGACATCAGCCGGCGTGCTTTACACGATTCCGTCCCTGGCCCTGCTCGCCTTCCTGGCTCCGTTCCTGGGCACCGGGCGCAGCCCGGTCATCGTGGCGCTGGTGCTGTACGCGCTGATCATCCTCATCCGCAACGCGCTCACGGGCCTGCTCCAGGTCCCCGGTGACGTGCGGGAAGCCGCGACTGCGATGGGCTACAGCCGGTTCGCCCGGCTGGTGCGGGTGGAGCTGCCGCTCGCGCTGCCGGGCATCCTCACCGGGCTGCGCCTGGCGACGGTCTCGACAGTGGCGTTGGTCACGGTTGGCGCGATCGTCGGCTCGCAGGGCGGGCTCGGCGGGCTGATCCTCAGCGGCTTCCGCAACAACTACTACAAGGCCCAGATCGCGACCGCGGCCCTGCTGTGCGTCGCGCTCGCCCTCGTGTTCGACCTGCTGCTGATCGGCCTCAGCCGGCTGCTGACGCCGTGGACGAGGAGCCGCGCGTGAACACCATCAGCGACATGTTCGTCTGGTTCAACGACCCGCTGAACTGGACGAACCCTGGCGGCATCCTGGAGCGGCTGCGCGAGCACATCGAGATCTCGGTGCTCGCGGTGCTCTTCGGCTGCCTGGTCGCGTGGCCGCTCGGCATCACGCTGGGGCGGCGCGGTACCGCCTCCGGCGTCATCGTCCTGCTGTCGAACCTCACCCAGGCCGTTCCGGTGATGGCGCTGCTGACCATCCTGTCGATCAGCCCGCTCGGGCTCGGCAAGCCGTCGGTGATCGTGTCGCTGGCCGTGTTCACGCTCCCCGCGCTGCTCGCCAACGCGTACACCGGGATGCGCCAGATCGACCCCGAGGTGCGCGACGCGGCCCGCGGCGTGGGCATGACCTCGGTGCAGCGGCTGTGGCGGGTCGAACTGCCGCTCGCGGTGCCGTACCTGGCCACCGGCCTGCGGATCGCGACCACCCAGGTGGTGGCGACGGCGACGCTGGCGACCGCGGTCAACGGCGGCGGCCTCGGCATGATCATTTCGGCGGGCTTCGGCCTCGGCCCCGGCCACGGCGGCCAGATCCTCGCCGGAGCGGTGCTCGTCGCCGGCCTCGCGCTGCTCATCGACGGGCTGATGGCGCTGGTGGAGCGCAAGGTCACACCGAAGGTACTTCGGCAGGCCACGGGCCGTTCGTGAGCGCTCGCGCAACCGGTTGTTACGAAAACGTGCCTGCTTGCGGTTGCCGAATTTCCATCGGCGGAGTTGCCTATTCAGGAGCGGGCGGGCTTCATTGCCGATAGCGCCGCCCGTCGGACACGCGGCCGGTCATCGTGATCGCGCCGGGACACGGAAGGCGGGCCATTTTGCGAACTGCCATGCGCGCCACGCTCGGGGTGCTACTGAGCCTCTCCGCCCTGGGCCTCGCTGCCTGTGGCGATGAGGGCTCCTCCGGCACCCAGGCGCCGCCGAGCGTCAGCGGGGCCGGCTGTGCCCCCGTCGCCGGCGAGAAGCTGGTCGTCCTCGACGACGACAAGAAGCTGCAGACAGCTGACAACATCATCCCGGCGATCAACACGAAGGCCGCCGACCCGGCCCTGATCGCCGCGCTGGACAAGGTCTCCGACGCGCTCACCACGGAGAAGCTCGTCCAGCTCAACAAGGCGGTCGACGTCGACCGCAAGACCTCGAAGGTCGCCGCCGAGGACTTCGCCAAGGCGGAGAACCTGACCAGCGGCATCCAGAAGACCAAGAGCGGCCCGATCAAGATCGGCGCCGCGGACTTCTCGGAGAGCGCCACGCTCGGCGCCCTCTACGAGATCGTCCTCGACGCCGCCGGCTACGACGCCTCGGTCCAGACGATCGGCAAGCGCGAGGTGTACCTCGGCCAGCTGACCAAGGGTGACCTGCAGGTCGTCCCCGAGTACGCCGGCACCCTGACCGAGTTCATCAACGGCCAGGTCAACGGGGCCTCGGCCACGCCGCTCGCCTCGGGTGACCTCGACAAGACCGTCACCGCGCTGAAGGACCTCGGCACCAAGCAGGGCCTGACCTTCGGCAAGGCGTCGAAGGCGGCCGACCAGAACGCGTTCGCGGTCACCACCGAGTTCGCCAGCAAGCACGGCCTCAAGACGCTGAGCGACTTCGCCGCCAAGTGCTCCGGCAAGGACACCGTCCTGGGCGGTCCGGCGGAGTGCCCGCAGCGGCCGTTCTGCCAGCCGGGTCTCACGAAGACGTACGGCATCGAGTTCGGCAAGGTGCTCAGCCTCGACGCCGGCGGCCCGCAGAGCAAGGACGCGCTGAAGAAGGGCAACGCCTCGATCGCGCTGATCTTCTCGTCCGACGGCTCGCTCGGCTAGGCCGGGTCAAGAGCCGATAGGCCCCGACCAAGTCAGCTAGGCCGCCGGTTCCAGGTCGCCGAATGCCCGCCCATCCCTGGTCCAGAACCGGGGATGGGCGGGCATTTCGCTTGTGATGAAGACCGCGTAAGGTCTGTGCTCATGCCGGCCACGGAACCCCCCGGGGGGCTGCGGAGCGCCAAGCTCCTCCAGATCCTCTTCTGGTCAGGGGTCGGCCTCACTCCGCTGGCCGCATTGTTGCTGCTGATCGGGGACGGGTTCGTCCTGCAGGTGGCGGCAGTGCTGGCCGTCCTCGTCGTCCTGCTCATCGGGCTGTCGATCGCCCTGCGCCGCGAGGGTTCCCGCGGCGATGTCGAGGACTTCGTCTACGACGAGCTCGACCAGCTGCGCGACGACATCCGCGGCGACATCACCCACGCCGCCCGGCAGACCCACGGCCAGCTCAGCGAGCGCGTCGGCGTGCTGCACGAGACCGTCGACGCGCTGCGCAACCAGGTCGACGTGATGCGCGGGCAGCTCGAGCGGGCCCAGGCGCACCAGGCGGCTCCGCCGCCGCACCACCCCACCGGCTCGGCCGCCGTGCCGCCGGGCGTGCTCCGGCACACCGAGACCGTGGTGACCACCAAGACGATGGTCGTCGACCCGGCCGACCAGCGCGGCGGCGGCACCGTCTACGGCGCCCGCCCCGAGATCCCGCAGCAGCGCCGCCCCGACCGCTCCGAGCGGGTCTCCGAGCGCATCCCCACCGACCGCCCGGGCCGCCCCGAGCCCGCCGAGTGGCACAAGGGCCGCGCGCCCCACGGCGCCCCGGCCGACCGCGGCGGCCAGCGCGGCCGCGAGGAGCGGATCAGCCGCACCGAGCGCTCCGAGCGCTCGGAGTGGACCGAGCGGTCCGAGCGGTCCGAGCGGTCCGAGCGCTCGGAGTGGGTGGAGCGGGCCGAGCCGCCCCGCGAGGAGTCCTGGTCCGAGCAGCTGCTCCGCGAGCGGGCGTCCCGCGGCGAGGCCGAGGGCCAGCACGGCGGCCGGCGGCGCGCGTACGACCCGGACGACGAGGGCAACGTGACCGGCGTCCGCACGACGGACCGCTGGGCCTCCGTCCACGACGACGACCGCGGCCGCGAGCTGCGCATGGGCGAGCGCCGCGCGTCGGTGCACGCCGACGAGACCGGCACCCACGTGCGCATCGAGGACCGCTGGGCGACCGTCCGCCACGAGGAGTACTACCCCGAGGAGGACGCCGACGCCGCCCGCCGCGACGGCCCGCGCCGCTCGGCCGCGCGCCGCGACCGCGAGCGCGACTGGGCGTCCGGCGAGACCCCGCGCCAGGACTGGTCCGACCGCGAGCCGGCGGAGGACCGCCCGGCCCGCCACGGCAACAGCGACCACCGCGGCCGCGCCGTGGACAGCAATGACGACTGGCGCGAGCGCACCGGCGGCCGGGCCGCGGAGAGCGATGACTGGCGCGAGCGCACCGGCCGCGCAGCCGAGGCCGACGACTGGCGGGAGCGCTCCGGCGGCCGCGCCGTGGACAGCAACGACGACTGGCGCGAGCGCGGCGGCGGCCGGGCCGCGGAGAGCGATGACTGGCGCGAGCGCACCGGCCGCGCCGACCGGGCCGACCGGGCCGCCCAGGCCGCCCAGGCCGCCCAGGCCGCCCAGGCCGCCCAGGCCGACGACCGCAGCGGGCAGGTCGGCCGCCGCCGGGCCGCCGACGACGACTGGAGCGAGCGCCCGGACCGCCCGGACCGCCCGGGCCGCGCCGACGCCGCCGACTGGGCCGAGCGCACCGCCCGCGAGCTGGCCCGCAGCGTCGACCGCGAGCGCGGCGCCGACCGGGCCAACGGATGGGGCCGCGCCGACGACGGCCACCGGGCCCGCGACGAGGGCCGCCCGGCCGCCCAGTGGTCGGAGAGCAGCTACGAGGAGGCCCGCCGGGACGAGGCCGGCGGCACCCGCTGGTCCGAGGTCCGCCGCGACCGGCAGAGCCTGCCCGGCGCCCAGGCGGCACTGCCCGCCGCGCCGGCCGAGCCCGCCTCGCGCTGGACGCCCAGCCTGACCAACCCGGGCCGCGACGAGGAGCGCGTCTCGCGCCGCGCCCGCGACGACGACGAGGACTACGGCTGGAACGGCGCCCGCGACGAGCCCCGCGGCCGCGCGACCCGGCAGATCGTCGACTTCGAGGGCAGCGACGACCGCTGGCGCTGAGCGCTACTTGTCGACGTCGCCGACGACGAAGAACATCGAGCCCAGGATCGCGATCAGGTCGGGCACCAGCGTGCCCGGCAGCAGCGTCGAGAGTGCCTGGACGTTGGAGTACGACGCCGTGCGCAGCTTCAGCCGCCACGGGGTCTTCTCGCCGCGCGACACCAGGTAGTAGCCGTTGATGCCCAGCGGGTTCTCGGTCCAGGCGTAGGTGTGGCCCTCCGGCGCCTTGACCACCTTCGGCAGCCGGACGTTGACGGGTCCGGTGAGGGTGTCGACCCGGTCGAGGCAGGCCTGCGCGAGGTCCAGCGACACGTACACCTGGTCGAGCATCACCTCGAACCGAGAGTGGCAGTCGCCGGCGGTGCGGGTGACGACGGGGACGTCCAGCTCGCCGTAGGCCAGATACGGCTCGTCGCGGCGCAGGTCGAAGTCCAGGCCCGAGGCGCGGGCGACCGGGCCGGAGGCGCCGTAGGCGGCCGCGTCGGCGGCGGTGAGCACTCCGACGCCGACCGTGCGGGCCAGGAAGATCTCGTTGCGCCGGATCAGGTTGTCGAGGTCGGGCAGGCGGCGGCGGACCTGGTCGATCGCCGCCCGGGCGCGGCCGGTCCAGCCCGCCGGGACCTCCTCCTTCAGCCCGCCGACGCGGTTGTACATGTAATGCATCCGCCCGCCGGACGCCTCTTCGAGGACGGTCTGGATGGTCTCGCGCTCCCGGAACGCGTAGAACATGGGCGTGATGGCGCCGATCTCCAGCGGGTAGGAGCCGAGGAACATCAGGTGGTTGAGCACCCGGTTGAGCTCGGCCAGCGCCGTGCGCAGCCAGACCGCGCGCTCCGGCACCTCCATGCCCATCAGCCGCTCGACGGCGAGCACCACGCCGAGCTCGTTGCAGAACGCCGACAGCCAGTCGTGCCGGTTGGCCAGCATGATGATCTGCCGGTAGTCGCGGACCTCGAAGAGCTTCTCGGCGCCGCGGTGCATGTACCCGATGATCGGCTCGGCGCTGACCACCCGCTCGCCGTCGAGCACCAGCCGCAGCCGCAGCACCCCGTGCGTCGACGGGTGCTGCGGGCCGATGTTGAGCACCATGTCGGCCGTGTCGAGCCCGGTGCCCGTCCCGACCGTCAGCTCCGTGGTCATACTGGCGAGACTACAAGTCCTGGAGGATGCGCAGCGCCCGCGAGACGTTGTGCATCGTGCTGGTGTCCGCCACCGCGACCCGCTCGACGAACCACCGCTTCAGCGGCGACGAGAGCCGGTCGGGCATGACGACGAGGTCGTCGAGCTCGACGGCCAGCGGGGAGTCGCGCAGCTCCTCCTGGTCGGTGACCTCGGCGACGATCACCACCGGCACGTCGGTGCTGTTGAACACGTCGGAGCTGATGATCAGGCCGAGCCGCTCGCGGGCACCCTTGATCAGCCAGACCTCACCGCGCTGCACGACGGCGACCGCTGAAGACCTCGGCGTCCACGATCGCGATCTCCTCTTCGTCGGCCAGCGCGATCGCGTCGAGGTCGAGCTTGGCCCGCCGCACCGCCTCGGCATGGGCGGTGAAGATCGACCGTAGGGCGCGCTCCTGGGCCGCCCGGTCGATCCATGCGCTGAGCGAGACGCCGTCGCGCTCCGCCCAGTGGCGGGCGTCGGCGATGGTCTGGTCCGAGAAGGACAGTGTCACCTTGGCCGTCATGGCTTCCACGGTACCCCTGGTATGACCGATTGTCATACCCACCGCATGACCCATCGGTGCCCACCGAGGCCCGCCGGGTCGGTCAGCTCCGCCGCGGCGCCGGCCCGGGCCAGCGCGCGCACGTAGCCGGCCGGGTCCGACGAGGCCAGCGCGAGCGGCGGCCGCCGCCCGTCGACCCCCAGCAGGTGCAGCGCCTGCCGCTGGTCGAGCAGCAGGTCGTGCTCCAGGGAGTCCAGCGCCGCGGAGACGGTGAGATCGCAGCTCCCGTCGGCGACCGGCGCGACCTCCCGCCCGTCCCGGAACCCGGTCAGCGTCCCGAGCGGCGGCCGCTCGCCCAGCGTGTGCCCGTAGTCGACGGCGAGGGCCAGCCCGCGCTCCACCCCGGCGACGGCGGCCGCCCAGGCGAGGTCGCGCGGCAGTCCGATCTCGGCCCGCGCGCCGGGCGGCAGGTCCCGGACGGGCCACCACCGGTCCAGCCACTCGGCGTCGGCGGCGTCGAGCGGCTCCCCGGACGGCGTGAGGTCGGCCCGGAGGTACTGCGGACGCCCGTCCTCGTCGATCTCCACGAGGTCGAGCGGGACGTTGTCCAGCCACTCGGTGGCGACCAGCAGGCCGGTGACGCCCGCCGGTGGGGTGTCGGCCCAGCCCACCCGGCCGGGCAGCCCACCCGGCCGCGGCGCCCGCTCCACGCCGACCGGCGCGACCCGCCGCAGCACGTCGTCCGGCAGCGCGGCCAGGATGCCCAGCAGCAGCTCACCGCGGCCGGCGCCGACGTCGACCAGGTCGAGCCGGGCCGGGCGGTCCAGCGCCTCGTCCAGCCGGACCAGCAGCGTCGCCAGGGCGCCGGCGAACAGCGGCGAGGCGAGCGCGCTGGTCCGGAAGTGCTCGGCCGGTGCGGACCGGACGAAGAAGCCGTCGGCGCCGTAGAGCGCGGACTCCATCGCCTGCCGCCACCGGATCACAGGAACACTCTGCCCTCACCGCGGTAGGTCGGCACCACGTCCACGATCGTGTCGCCCGAGATCAGGTGCACCTCGTTCACGTGCTCGCACAGCTCGCCCGCCTTGCTGTGGCGGAAGTACACCCGGTCGCCGACGCGCAGACCGGCCGCGCCGGGGCCGGTCAGCGGGGTCTGGACCTCGCCGGCGCCCTCGGTACCGATGAGCTCGAGTCCTTCCGGCAGCCAGGGCAGTGGCTGGCGGGTCGGCGACGTCTCGCCCGAGGCGATCCACCCGCCGCCGAGCGCGGTCGCGTGCCGCGGGTCGGGCCGCCGGACCACGGTGAGCGCGAAGAACGCGGCGGGCTGGGGGCGCCACCTGCGGTACCCGTCGAACAGCCAGGGCCCGAACAGCCCGGAGCCGGCGGCCACCTCGGTGACCGCGGGGTCGCCGGCCGTGGCCGCCACGCTGCCCGTGCCGCCGCCGTTGACGAACTCCAGGTCGGCGTGCTCGCGCACGGCGGCGACGACCGCGCCACGGCGGGCCACCAGCTCGGGGAACGAGCGGGACTGGATGAGCCGGATGAGCGCGCCGCGCACCGGGCGGCCGGGCGGCGCGTCGCCGAGCCCGGCGATCTGCGCCTCGTACGACATCACGCCGACCAGCCGGAACCCGGGCCGCGCGGCGATCGCGGCGGCCAGCTCGCCGGCCTGCCGGGCGCTGTGGACGGGGGAGCGACGCACGCCGATGTGCACCCCGCGGGCCGGTCGCCAGGAGGCGTCGAGGTCGATGCACACCCGGACCGGGGCGGCCCGCCGGTCGGCCGGCACCACGGCGTCGACGAAGTCGAGCTGCGCGGTGTTGTCCACCATCACGGTCACGCTCGCGGCGAGCTTCTCGTCGCCGGCCAGCCGGCGCAGCGCGCCGCGGTCGGCCGTCGGGTACGCCACCAGGACGTCGTCGTGGCCGCTCCCGGCCAGCCAGATGGCCTCCGGAAGGGTGAACGCCATGATGCCGCGCCAGCCCGGCTGGCCCAGCGCCCGCTCGATGAGCGCGCGCACCCGCACCGACTTGCTGGGCACCCGTAGCGGCTTGCCCGCCGCCCGCCCGACGAGCGCCGCGCTGTTGGCGTCGAAGGCGTCGAGGTCGACGATGGCGAAGGGTGGATCGAGGTCGGCCGTGGCCCGGTCGTAGCGGGCCCGCTGGGCGGCACGGGAGCTGGACACGACTCACCGTACCGAGCGCCACGGGAAAGTGAAAGAACCTCGCGTCCATCGGCGTGCCTGGCCGGGTGAGGCGGTACGGGGGACCTGTAGCGTGATTACCGTAGGAACCACGGAGGAGGTGCGTCATCGCCAGCAGTGACCTGTCCGGGCTGGGGGAACTGAAGGCGGTTCTACGCATCCGGGCTTTCCGGCGGCTGTGGGCCGTGCTGGGCCTGTCGTCGCTCGGTGACTGGCTCGGCCTGCTCGCCGCCTCCACCTTCGCGGCGGCCCAGGTGTCCAACACGGCCGCCCAGGGTGTGGCCTTCGGCTCGGTCATCGCCGTCCGCCTGCTGCCGGCCCTGGTGCTCGGCCCCGTCGCGGGCGTGTTCGCCGACCGGTTCGACCGCCGCTTCACGATGGTCGTCTGCGACCTGCTGCGGTTCACCTTCTTCGCCTCGATCCCGGCCGCGGCGCTCGTCGTCGACGACGGCGCACTGGTGGTCGCCTGGACGGCGATCGCGACGTTCGTCATCGAGACGGTCGCGATGATCTGGACGCCGGCCAAGGAGGCGGCGGTCCCCAACCTGCTGCCCCGCGCCCGGCTGGAGACGGCCAACCAGCTGACCCTCGCCACGACCTACGGCATCACCCCGGTCGCCGCCGCGCTCGTGCTGCTCGCCCTGCAGTGGCTGGTCCTGGGCATCTTCGGCCCCGACGAGCCGCGCTGGGCGGCGGCGAGCAGCCTGGCGCTGTGGTTCAACGCGATGACGTTCCTGGCCACCGCGTTGACCGTGTTCTTCGGCATCAAGGAGATCAGCGGCCGCCGCACCGCCGGGGTCGAGCGCAAGGCCGGCATGCTCAAGGAGTTCACCCAGGGGTGGGCGTTCGTCAGCCGCACCCCGCTGGTGCGCGGCCTGGTCCTCGGCATCTTCGGCGCCTTCGCCGGTGGCGGCGTGGTCGTCGGCACCGCGCCCTTCTACGCCGTGTCGCTGAGCGCCGGCAACGGCGCCTTCTACCTGCTCTTCGGCGTGCTGTTCCTGGGCCTCGGGGTCGGCATCGCAGCCGGCCCGCGGCTCGTCGGCGCGCTGTCCCGCCGCCGCTGGTTCGGCCTGTCGATCATCCTGGCCGCCGGCTCGGTGCTGATCCTCGCCCTGGCCACCCACCTGGTGGTCGCGGTCGCCGGCGCGCTGCTGGTCGGCGTCGGCGCCGGCATGGCGTTCCTGTCCGGCACCACGCTGCTCGGCGGCGAGGTCGCCGACGACATGCGCGGCCGGGCGTTCGCGTTCGTGCAGATGGGCACCCGGGTGGTGCTCATGCTCGCCGTGTCGCTGTCCAGCGTCATCGTCGGCGCGGGCGGCACGTTCACCCTCAACCTGGGCCTCACGCGGTATGACATCTCCAGCACCCGGCCGCTGCTGGCGGTCGCCGGCGTGTTCGGCGTGCTGGCCGGCCTGTTCGCGCTGCGCCAGATGGACGACAAGAGGGGCGTGCCGATCCTGGCCGACCTCATCGGCTCGGTGCGCGGCCGCCCGCTCACCCCGGCCGAGCCGAAGGCCGCGCAGGGGCTGTTCATCGTGTTCGAGGGCGGCGAGGGCGCCGGCAAGTCGACCCAGGTCCAGCAGTTGGCCGAGGCCCTACGCAAGATCGGTCGCGACGTCGTGGTCACCCACGAGCCCGGCGCGACCCCGATCGGCACACGGATCCGCAGCCTGGTGCTCGACCACCCCGAGGACACCGGCGGAGACTTGACGCCGAAGGCCGAGGCGCTGCTCTACGCTGCCGACCGCGCGCACCACGTGGCGTCGGTGGTCCGCCCGGCGCTCAACCGCGGCGCCGTGGTCATCAGCGACCGCTACGTCGACTCCTCCCTCGCCTACCAGGGCGCCGGCCGGACCCTGCCGGTCGACGAGGTCTCCTGGCTGTCGAAGTGGGCGACCGGCGGGTTGAAGCCCGACCTTGTGGTACTGCTGGATCTCGAGCCGTCCGTCGGACTCTCGCGGGCCGGCAAGCGCGGCGACGCCGACCGCCTGGAGAGTGAGTCCCTCGCCTTCCACGAGCGGGTCCGCTACGCGTTCCTCGACCTGGCCTCGGCCGACCCGAGCCGCTACCTGGTGCTCGACGCCACCAACTCGATCGACGCCCTGGCCGCCGGGGTCCTCCAGCGGGTGCGGCACCTCATGCCCGGCGAGGAGCACGACCTGGAAGAGATCCTGGAGGACGCGGCCGAGACGGTGACCACGCTGACGGGCGACAAGGGATGACCCCACCCGTCTTCGCCGAGCTGGTCGGCCAGCCCGACGCGGTCGCGACGATGAGCCGAGCCGTCGCCGCGGCCGACGCGATCGTGCGCGGCCAGCCGCAGGACGGGCAGGGCATGACCCACGCCTGGCTGTTCACCGGCCCGCCCGGCTCCGGCCGGTCGGTCGCCGCCCGCACGTTCGCGGCCGCGCTCCAGTGCCCCAACGGCGGCTGCGGCGCGTGTCAGGCCTGCCACACCACGCTCGCCGGCACCCACGCCGACGTGCGGTTCGTGGTGCCCGAGGGCCTGTCGATCGCGGTCGGCGAGATGCGCGCCCTGGTGCTGCGCGCGGCCAGCTCACCGACCCAGGGCCGCTGGCAGGTCCTGCTGGTCGAGGACGCCGACCGCCTCACCGAGGCGGCCGGCAACGCGCTGCTCAAGGCGGTCGAGGAGCCCCCGCCTCGCACGGTCTTCCTGCTGTGCACGCCGAGCACCCACCCCGACGACATCTCGGTCACCATCCGCTCCCGCTGCCGCGTGGTCCCGCTCCGGCAGCCCCCGGCCGACGCCATCGCCGAGGTCCTGCGCCGCCGCGACGGCACCGACGACCAGACCGCGGCCTGGGCCGCCGCCGCGGCCCAGGGCCACGTCGGCCGCGCCCGCCGCCTGGCCCGCGACCCGCAGGCCCGCACCCGCCGCGACGCCGTGCTCGCCGTGCCCCGCCGGCTCACCGGCATCGGCGCCGCGTTCGACGCCGCGAGCGCCCTCATCGAGGCGGCCGAGGCCGAGGCGTCCGCATCGGTGACCGAGACGGACGCCAAGGAGCGCGCGGCCCTGGAGACCGCCCTGGGCGCCGGCGGCACCGGCAAGGGCGCCGCGGGCGCCGCCCGCGGCTCGGCCGGCCAGCTGAAGGACCTGGAGCGCCGCCAGCGGTCCCGAGCCACGAGAGCCCAGCGGGACGCCCTGGACCGCGCACTGGTCGACCTGGCCGGCTTCTACCGCGACGTGCTGGTCCACTCCTTCCAGGCGTCCGTGGCCCCGGTCCACGCCGACGCCGACGACCTGGCCTCGGCCGCGGCCGAGAAGTGGCCCGCGGAGAGCGCGCTGCGCCGCCTGGAGGCGATCCTGGAGTGCCGCACCGCGATCGAGGCCAACGTGAAGCCGAGGATCGCGGTGGAGGCCATGATGCTCTCCCTCTGGCGCGGCTGACCCGGTCGCCGCAGCAGCCCGTTGCCCGCCGCCTTGAACATGGTCGCGGCCAGGTCGGGCAGCTCGGGAATCAGGGTTGCGGGGTCGGGAAGCCGGGGCATGGGAGCCCTCCAGGAAAGCAGGGGACAGGGACGCCCCTACGACGTCCGGGACACCGCGGAGGTGACCTTCCAGGCGACGTCCCGGGTGAGGAGCCCTTCCACCCGTGGGCGACTGCGGGACCTTGGCAGGCGTGGCCAATGAACTCAGCGTGGCGTTCGGCGTCAACGGGGAACGCCACAAGCTCACCCTGGACCCCCGGGAGTCGCTGCTCGACGTGCTCCGCGAGCGGCTCGCGCTGTTCGGCACCAAGAAGGGGTGCGACCAGGGGCAGTGCGGGGCCTGCACCGTCCATCTCGACGGGCGGCGGGTGGTGTCCTGCCTGACGCCGGCCGTGCAGGCCGCCGGGCACGAGGTCACCACCATCGAGGGGATCGGGCGCGACGGGCTGCATCCGCTGCAGCGGGCGTTCGTGGAGCACGACGCCCTCCAATGCGGGTACTGCACACCGGGGCAGATCATGTCCGGGATCGCCTGCATCGCCGAGGGGCACGCCGGGGACGACGACAGCGCGCGCGAGTACATGAGCGGCAACATCTGCCGGTGCGGCGCGTACGCCGGCATCCTCCAAGCGGTCCGTGAGGTGGCGTGATGCGACCGTTCGCCTATCAGACCGCCGGCACCGTCGCCGAGGCCGTGGCGGCCCTGGACCGCGGGGCCCGGCCACTCGCCGGCGGCACCACCCTCTACGACCTCATGCGCCTGGAGGTCGAGACCCCGGCGTCGGTCGTCGACATCCGGGACATCGAGGAGATTCAGCAGATCCTTCAGACAGATGCGGAAGTTGTACTGGGAGCAGGCGTGCGAATGGCCGATGCCGCAGAGCACCCGGTGGTGCAGGGGTCGTGCCCGGCGCTGGCCGAGTCCCTGGGGCTCGCGGCGTCGCAGCAGCTGCGCAACATGGCGACGCTGGGCGGGAACCTGCTGCAGCGGACGCGCTGCTGGTACTTCCGCGGCGGCCCGCAGTACCGCTGCAACAAGCGCGAACCGGGGAGCGGCTGCGATGCCATCGGAGGCGTCGACACGACCCACGCCGTCCTGGGCGGCAGCGACGCCTGCATCGCCACCTACCCGGGCGACCTGGCCGTCGCGCTGATCGCCTTCGACGGGCTGGTCGACGTGGTCGGCCCGCGGGGCGAGCGGGTCGTGCCGATCGCGGAGCTGCACCGGGCGCCGGGCGCCGAGCCGGCCCGCGAGCACACGCTGGAGCCCGACGAGCTGATCCGGCGCATCCGGGTACCGCTGACGCCCGCGATGCGCGCCTCGACCTACCTGAAGATCAGGCCCCGCGAGTCGTACGCGTTCGCGCTGGCCTCCGCAGCCGTGGGCGTGACCCGCGACGGCGACGGCGCCGTGCTGGATTGCCGGATCGGGCTCGGCGGGGTCGCCACCCGGCCCTGGCGCGCCGCCGAGGCCGAGCGGTCCCTGGTCGGCGGCCCGCTCACCGCCGAGGGCGTGCGGCGGGCCGGCGAGCTGGCGTTCGCCGGTGCGCGGCCGGGCAGCCGGAACGGCTTCAAGATCGAGCTGGGCGTCCGCACCGTCGCCGACGCGCTGCGGATCGCCGCCGAGCGGGAGGAGCCGGCATGAGCGGTCCGGAGCGGAGCGGAGGGGCCGCTCATCATGAGCACAGTTCGAAAGGCATGCAGCCGGAGCGAAGCGGAGCAGGCATGACGCAGGTACGGGTTGATGCGATCTCGAAGGTGACCGGGGCCGCGCGGTACGGCACCGATCGACCGGCCCAGGCCCACGCGGTGCTGGTGCCGGCCACGATCGGGCGGGGCCGGGTGCTGTCCGTGGACACCTCACGCGCCTCGGCGGTGCCAGGCGTGCTGCTGGTGCTGACCCACGTCGATGTGGAGCCGCCCGGGTTCCTCATGACCGGCGGCTTCTCGTTCCAGAGCCTGCAGCCGATGACCGACGACCGGATCGCGTACCGCGGCGAGCCCATCGCGCTGGTCGTCGCCGAGACCCCGCACGCGGCGGCCGAGGCGGCGAACCTGGTCACGGCCGAGTACGAGGAGGAGCCGGTCGAGGTCACGCTCGACGCCGGCGACCGCGTCCGGCAGCCCGACGAGCCGAGCGTCGGCGACCCCGAGGCCGCGCTCGCGGCGAGCGCCGTCACGGTCGAGGGCGTGTTCGAGCATCCGGCGCAGAACGCGGTGCCGATGGAGCTGTTCGGCAGCACCGTCGAGTGGTCGGGCGACGAACTGGTCGTGCACGAGGGCACGCAGAACGCCGGGGCGGTCCGCGGCGGCCTGGCCCACCAGCTCGGCCTCGACCCGAGCCGGATCCGGGTGGTGGCCACGGTCACCGGCGGCGGGTTCGGCCAGAAGAACGCACTGCAGTCGCACATCGCGCCGCTCGCCGTCGCCGCCCGGCGGCTCGGCCGGCCGGTCAAGCTGACGCTGACCCGCCAGCAGGCGTTCCACCAGTGCAGCTTCCGCCCGGCCACCCGGCACCGGGTGCGCCTCGGGGCCGACGCCACCGGCAAGCTCACCGCCGCCGTGCACGAGGTGGAGCAGCAGACGTCCCGGTACGACCTTTTCCCGGCCGCCTATACCGAGCTCACGGCCCGCCTCTACGGCGTGCCGGCCTTCCACGGCCCGCAGACGCTGGTCCGCACCGACACGCAGACGCCGGGCTACATGCGGGCGCCGTACGAGTCGCCCGCCGCGTTCGCGTTCGAGGTGGCGATCGACGAGCTGGCCGAGCGGCTGGGCCGCGACCCGGTGGAGTTCCGCCTGGCCAACGACACGGTGACCGACCCGCTCACCGGGCAGCCGTTCTCGTCCCGGCACGTCGGCACCTGCCTGCGCCGCGGCGCCGAGCTGTTCGGCTGGGACCGCCGCCCGCCGGCGGTGGGAACCGGCGTCGGGTTCGGCGTGGCGATCGGCGCGTACCCCGGGCACGTCTCGCCCGCCGTCGCGCACGTCCGCGCCGGCGCCGACGGCCGGGTCACCGTCGCGGTCGACGGCCACGAGATGGGGCAGGGCATCCGCTCGGCGATCGCGTACCTCGTCGCCGGGGACCTGGACCTCCCCGTCGACAGCGTCACGGTCGTCATCGGCGACACCGCGGTCGCGCCGCAGCACCTGACGGCCGGCTCGTGGGGGACGGCGAGCGCGCTGCCCGCGGTACAACATGGGCTCCAAGAACTGCGGAAGAAGCTCGGCACGGCCGGCGTCGGCCCGGTGGACGTGGCCGCGGCCGTGGCGCACAGCGGACGCGCGTCCGTCACCGTGGAGGCCGTCGGCCTGGGCCCCGGCCAGCCGCCCGCGGCGCTGGACCGCAGCCGGGCCGGCACCCCGGCGCTCGTCGGCCCGGTGTACTCCGGCTTCACGACGTACAGCTTCGCCGCCCACTTCGTCGAGGTCCACGTCGAACCGACCACCCGCCGGGTCCGCGTCCCGCGCGTGGTGAGCATCGCCGACTGCGGCCACGTGGCCAGCCCGGTGACGGCGGCGAGCCAGGTCCGCGGCGGCGTCGTGTGGGGCCTGGGCGCGGCGCTGCGCGAGACGGTGGAGGTCGACGAGCGGTACGGGGGCTTCGTGACCTCGACGCTGGAGGACTACCCGGTGACGGTGAACGCCGACGTCGGCTCGATCGAGGTGGAGTTCGTCGACCAGCCCGACCCGCTGCTGAACGAGGTCGGCGTGAAGGGCCTGGGCGAGGTCTCCCTGGTCGGCGTGGTCCCGGCGGTGGTGAACGCCATCCACCACGCCACGGGCCGCAGAATCCGCCACGTCCCGGTGACGGTCGCCGACCTGCTGTAGGAATGGGTCGAATCGGATTTTTTCGGGCATCTGGGGCGGGCCATATGGAACTGCCGCTCGGCGCGTTAGTGTGATCAGCCATGGGCATGCTGTGCGCGGTGAGCTTCAACCGCTACGGCCGGCTGTTCTACTTCGACCCCGGTGACCTGCGCCCCCAGGTGGGCGACCGGGTGCTGGTGCCCACCGACGACGGCCCCGAGGTGGCCGAGTGCGTGTGGGCGGCCCAGTGGGTCACCGAAGAGACCGAGGGCTTCCCGAAGCTGGTCGCGATGGCCGCCGACGACGACCTGCGCCGCGACGAGCTGCTGCGCAAGCGCAAGGCCGAGGCCAAGGTCGCCGCGAAGAAGCTCATCCGCGGCCACGAGCTGCCCATGAAGGTCGTCGCGGTGGACCACGTGCTCGACTCCGCCGGCGGGCAGGGCGCGCGGACGACGATCTACTTCACCGCACCCCATCGGGTGGACTTCCGGTCGCTGGTCCGCGACCTCGGCGCGACCCTGCACTGCCGGGTGGAGCTCCGCCAGCTCAGCGCCCGCGACTCGGCCCGCGTCCAGGGCGGCATCGGCTCCTGCGGCCGCGACCTGTGCTGCGCGACGTTCCTCAACGACTTCGAGCCGGTCACCATCCGGATGGCGAAGGACCAGGACCTCCCGCTCAACCCGCTGCGCATCTCGGGCGCCTGCGGCCGGCTCATGTGTTGCCTCAAATACGAACATCCCCTGTATCAACAGTTCCAGGCCACGGCCCCGGCCGTCGGCGCCCGCGTGACCACGCCCGACGGCGACGGTCGCGTGGTCGGGCACAGCGTGCCGCGGGACTCGGTCATCGTGCGGATGGACGCCGACGGCTCCCGCTGCTCCTGCAGCCGCGCCTCGGTCTGCGGCTCCCGGCAGGCCTACGAGGAGCGTCACGGTTAGTCGATCGTGATGGGCTTCTCCATCAGGTGTACCTCCAGTGGCCGCCGCGGCTCGAACCAGGACGCGTCCGGGCGGGTCGATGCCGAGGCGTGCCAGCGGTGGCCGGTCCGCTTGACGCCCAGCGGGTAGATGGTCAGCCCGCCGTCGGCGCGGAAGTGCAGCCGCAGGAACCCCTTGTAGCCGGTGATGCCCTGACCCGCGAACAGCTCGTTGAGGTTCACGTCGAACTTCGAGGCGATCAAGAGGTACAGCGCGAACAGCTCACCCGAGGCGATCGCGGACAGCGGGAAGTACAGGACGATCGCCAGCAGCAGCGGGAGCGGCCACGACTGCTCGACGAACGGAAGGCTGAGCCACGCCCACGTGCCCAGGGTCGCCAGCCCCACGAACGCGGCGCCGTGCAGCAGGCCGAGGATCCAATGTCGTGGCCGGCGCTGGCCGGATGTGTGCGGCATGGCCAGCAGGCAGGTGCCCAGCACGTCGATCACGGTCATCAGCACGGCCGGCACGGTGACCAGCCGCTGCTCGACGCCGGAGACCACGCGGTCGGCGGCGTTGACGAACGCGAGCATGGTCAGCGTCTGCAGCAGCCCCAGCAGCCCCAGGAACATCGGGTTGCGCCACGGCAGCCGCCAGAAGGCGCCGAGCGACAGCCTCCGCGACTGGGCCTTGGTCGGGTAGGCCGCGGCGAGCGCGAACTCGTGCGTCGGCGAGGCGTTGCGGACCAGCGAGCGGCGCGGCGGTACCTCGATCATCTCGGGCAGCTCGTGCGTCGGGTACAGGTACGCACCACCGCCGCCGCACGTGATCAGCTGCCGGCCGGGCCGCTCGTACCGCGCGTAGTGGTGCAGGTCGCCGGAGATCATCAGCCGGACGTCGGCGCCGGTCGGCGCGATGACCGTGCGCACGAAGTAGTCGAGGGAGTCGTAGGCCTTGCGGTCCTCCGCCGCCTCCACCCAGCTCGGCGCCGGCGGGCAGATGATCACCTTGTCGCCCGGCCCCATGAGGGCGGCGGCCCGGTTGAAGTACCGCAGCTGCGGATCGTCGATGTAGGCGCCCGCCTGCACGTCCGTGCCGAGCAGCCACCAGCGGTTGGGCAGCTGGACGGCGAAGTACGACCGCGACTGCCGCGTCCGCCACCCGCCGACCGCGCCCTCGTTGCTGCGGACGAAGAGCCGCAGGAACGCCGTGAGCCCGTCGTACCAGTCGTGGTTGCCCGGCACGGCGTACATCCGCGGCTGGTTCGCCGGCTTCTCGGGCAGCGCCGCGCGGAACGGCCCCTTGAAGCGGTCCTCGTACTGCTGACCGCTCGCGGTCGGATAGACCTGATCACCACCGAGCACGAGCACCTCGCCGCGCGGCAGTTGTTGCTCGTCGACGGTCAGGCTCTCCTGCGCGGCGAGGTACGCCACGGAGTAGGTGGCGTTGAACCCGTCCCCGGTGTCGGCGATGTAGTCGACCCACAGTTCCCCGCCGTCGGGCCAGTCGTCGCCACCGTCGGCGTCGCCGCTGAACCCTGCCGACTCCCGCAGGATCCGGCTCGGCAGCGCGTCCTGGAGCTCCCGCTTGTCGAGGTAGGCGCCGAAGAGGTCGGCCAGCACCACCCGGACCGCGGTGCCGCTGAGCAGCACGGGACTGAGCCAGGGCACCGCCCGGCGGGGCGTGAACCCCATCTGGTCCGGGTCGAGCCCGGTGGGCCGCCGACCGACGGTCGGCAGGTCCCCTTCGTCGGGCAGCGGCAGCAGCGGCTCCCCGGGCTGTGCCGTCAACTCCCCGGGCGCGGCCGGCATATCGTCGGGCATCACGCGCCGGACGTTACCCGCGCCACCCGAGAACGGGAATCCCCTCGCGCACCCCGGGGGAGCGTGCCGTACACTAGTGAACCGTTGCCGCCTTAGCTCAGTCGGCAGAGCGATTCACTCGTAATGAATAGGTCGACGGTTCGATTCCGTCAGGCGGCTCCAGCGCCCTCACCAGGGCGAACAGAACGGCCCGGGAGATCACTCCCGGGCCGTTCTGTGACTGGAGACCGTGACATTAGGCTCCGGGCGTGGTCCTCCCGGCCTGAGCCGCGGCCAGCATCGCGCCGAGCTCGCCGGCGAACAGCGCGTTCGCCAACCGCGCCGTGGCCTCCCGCTGGAGATCCTCGGCCGGCCCGACGTACCCCCTGGCCGTGCGGATGTCGGCGTGCCCCATGTTGTCCTGGACCACCGAGATGTCGGTGCCGGTGGCGACGAGCAGGGTGGCGGCCGTGTGGCGTGCGGCGTGCAGCCGTTTCATCGGCACTCCGGCGCGCCGGGCGAGGGCTCTCCACTCGTCGTAGTCCCGGCGCGGATCCAGTTGCTTACCGTCCTTCGTGGTGAAGACGTGGCCCTGGTCGTCCCAGCGCATGCCCCGCGCCTGGGCCTCCCGCATCTGGGTCTGTCGCCAGCGCTCGAGCGCGTCGACAACCTGCGGCGGCGGGAAGAGCGTTCGGACGGAGCCCTCGGACTTCAGGTCGACCTCGAGCAGGCCGCCGTCGACCCGCTCGGGGCAGTGCATGGCGTGCCTGGTGCATCCGAGTCGGCAGGGCGGCGGGCAAGCCCGCCGGTGGCGTCTGCAGGACGTCTGCAGCCGCTCTGGGCACCACCGGGGGTTCCGCTTGCACTCGCCCGGGTCCGGGCAGCCGTGCGCCCAGCTGGGGCCGCACGGGCGTGTACGGCACTTCCGGGCGGCACACGCTCTCGGGTCCTGGCAGCCGTGCTGCCACGTTCCACGCTGGGTCTGTTTCTGCAGGTTGATCCGTGGCCGGGGTTCGCCGTGCTCGTCGACGGCGGTCAGGTCGAGGTGTGGCCAGCGGATGCCGAGGGCCTCACCCTGTCTGGGCCCAAGGAGGATGCCGAGATACCAGCGGGCCTCGAGCCGGTCCGATGCTGCCGCCGTGAGCAGCGCCTGGGCGTCCTTGACGCTGTAGCCGTCCGGCTTGCGCTTGCGGGCCGTCGGCGCCTCGATGAGGTCGCACACGTTGCGCAGCGCGCGGCCGCGGCGGACCGCCACGTCGAACGCCTTGCTCAGGATGGCGTGCATCTTGACCAGGCTCGACTCGGCCATGCCCTTGCCCTTGCGCCCACCGCCCTTCCGCATGGCGTTGTACATACCGTCGAGGTGCTCCGGCTCGAGCTGGTTGCGGGTGCCGGCGAGCCGGCGCGCACCGATGTGTGGCTTCGCCCAGGTCTCGACCAGCGACCGGTACGCCTTCCAGGTGCTCTGCGGCTTCACCGGACGGACGATGTGCTCGAGGTAGTGGTCGAGCCACTCGCTGACGGTCTCGATCTTCTTGGGCGCGGTCCCGCCGGCGGCCTTGACTCGTTCGAACAGCTCGTGCATGGCCTCGGCGACCTGCTCGGCGGTGTCCCGCTCGATGTGGACACGCTTGGGTCTGCCGTTGGGCAGGGTGCCCACACGCGGGTACGCCTGCCACTTGCCGTTCTTGCCGAGTGAGATCTTGTAGCGGCCGGCGGGGTTCCTGCCGCGGCGCGCGGCCATCA
>NZ_JBEXCY010000091.1:0-10478 GCF_040605515.1 Dactylosporangium sp. NPDC005572
ATCAAGGGAAACATCTGGTCGCTATGACAGCCAGATGTTTCCCTTGATCATGGCCCGGCCGCCGTCGGCGGCGGCGGCTAGAACAGTGCTCGGCCGCAGAGGATGAACAGCAGGACCAGCAGGACGGCGCCGGCGAACAGCGCCATGCCGCGGGTCAGGATCGTTGCCGCCTGCTCCTCGCGGTCGATCCGTTCGCGGTCCTGGCCGGGTAACTTTCGCGGCGGGATCGGGTTCTCCACCGTCGGCGGGCGCCAGCCGTGCGGAGGTGGCGTGCCGCGTGGAGGCCCGGAGTACGAGACCGGTGACGGCGTGGTCGGGGTGGCCGGGGGCGGCGGTTCGGCGCCCTCCGCCGGGCGCCGCCAGTAGGCGTCCTCGTCACTCACGCAGTCGAGATTACCCATCCGGGACGGCGGGCGAAGGAGGAGGAGTCCGCCGTCCCGGGTGAGTCGGTGCTGGATCAGTCGTTGTCGAGCAGGTCGGCCAGGGACATCGGGCGAGTGGCGTCGGGGTCCGCGGCCCGGTTCGGGTCGGCGAGCCGGAGCGTCTCCTGCTCGTCCACCGTGACCGCGTCGACAGACGCGCGGCCGGTGGGGACCGGGGCCTCGGGGGTGGGTTGTGTCATGCCGCCGAGTGTGACCCGTGTTCCGGGAAGGCGACTGTCGTCATTCGGCCACTTTCCCGCAAACTCGTCGGAGTACGCTCGGCGCCGTGGCAGGGACGAACGGGTGGGCTCCCACCGATGAGCAGCGAGAAGTGAGCTTCGAGGACTTCGCCGACGAGCTGGTCGTGCTGCCGGACACCACGACCGACGACACGGACTCGGGCTGGGGTGAGCGGTCGTCGAGCAACGACGACCGGCTGCTCTCCGACCGGCCCCCGCACTGGGACTGAAGCGGCGGCACGACGAAGCACCCGACCCCGGGCTGGGATCGGGTGCTTGATGTCGTTGGTCAGGCCGCCGAGGCCGACTTCGTCGAGGCGCCCGAGGTGCTCGGCGCCGCCGGCTTCGAGTCCGACGACGACGAGGAAGACGTGGTCGTCGACGGGGAAGAAGACGAGGTCGACGGCGTGGACGACGACGAGGGCGCCTTGGAGGACGAGCGCGAGTCGGTGCGGTAGAAGCCCGAACCCTTGAACACCACGCCCACGGCGGAGAACTGCTTGCGCAGCCGGCCCGCGCACTCCGGGCACTCGGTCAGCGGGTCGTCGCTGAACGACTGCACCGCTTCGAGCTGGTGGCCGCACACCGTGCAGGCGTACTGGTAGGTAGGCACCCTCAGCCTCCATCATTGGCACTCGACTGCTCCGAGTGCCAATGGTGCGCTATCGCACACCCATTCGTCCAGTAGAGGTGGGGCTCCTCATACCCATCGGGTTCATTTCCGACCAGAACTCCACAAACCGGGCGATCGTGCGGCTCGGAAGGTACCGCAGCGCCGTACTCGCCCGGGTACAGGAGCACGAGCGTCGGCGCGCTCACCCGCGGCAGCACCCGGTCGTAGGAGCCGCCGCCCTGACCCAGCCGCATCCCGGAGCGCGCCACGGCCAGCGCCGGCACGAGCATCAGCTCGACCGCGGCCACCGCCGACCGGCCCAGCCGCGGACCGGCCGGCTCGATCAGGCCGAACCGGCCCGCCGCGTAGGAGCCGTCGGCGACCGCCCAGTCCAGGTCCAGGTCGTCGTCCAGGACCGGCAGCAGGACCCGCGGCACGACCTCCCGCAGTGCGGTCACCAGCTGTGGGCCACCCGGCTCGGAGAGCATCGGGACGTAGGCCGCCACCGATGTCGGGCGCACCTGCAGTACTGCCGAAACCATCGCGGCGACGAGGGCCTCGTCGGCTGCCGCCTTGACGGGCGCGGACATGGCCCGCCGAGCGGACCGGATGCGCGCCCTGAGCTCGGACTTGGGGGACACCTTCGGCGGGAACACGGAATTCCTCCTTATCTGTGACAGCATCGCATCAACCGAAGTGCGGGAGGACGGAGTGACGCTGCGTGCGCGGCTGACCGCTGCCTTCCTCGCGGTCGTCCTCGGGCCGGTGCTGCTCGGGGCGGTCTTCGTGGGCATCGCCGTCGCCGCGGTCAGCGACCGGCGGGCGGCCGAGCGGCTCGACGCCGGCGCCGACAACCTGCGCGCCGCGCTTGCGGTCACCTGCCAGCGGCTGCGGCTCGCGGCGGAGACGACCGCCCTGCTCAGTGTGGACGGCGCCCAGAGCGTGGTCTCCCGCGGCCTGGCCCGGGCCGTCGAGGTGATCCGCACCGACGGCCTCGTCCTCACCACCGCCGGTGACCTGCCGGGCAGGCCGTGGGCCGACTGTGCGGCGCCGACGCCGGACGCCCACGGCGCGATCTCGGCCGTCGTCGACGTCGTCGACGCGGGCGGGCGGCGGATCGGCCGGGCGTATGCGGTCGAGCCGGTCGACTCGACGCTGCTCGGCTGGCTCGCCGAGGCGAGCGGGGTGCGGATCGACTCGCTCGCCGCCGGCGCGCAGCCGTCGGCCGAGGACAGCGGCATCGCCTCGACCGCGCGCGGGCTGGTGCCGGGCGCGACCGGGGCGTCGACCGACGGGCGCCTGGTGCGCCGGCTCGACCCGCAGCCGGGCCAGCCGCTCATGCTCGCGATCAGTGTTCCCGCGCCCGAGACGCAGGAGCTTTATGCGGTACTGGTGGCGGTCGTCGTCTGCGCCGGGCTGGTCGCGGTCGGCGTCGCCTGGTGGCTCGCCCGCTCGACGACCCACCCGCTCACCGAGCTGGCGCAGGCCGTGGAGCGGGTCGCCGACGGTGACCTCAGTGCCCGCGTGCCGGTCCGCAACCAGGACGAGGTCGGCCGGCTGGGGCAGACGTTCAATCGCATGACGCGGGAGATGCAGGGGTACGTCCAGGCGCTCACCGCCAGCCGCGACCAGCTCCGCGGGCAGCTCGGCGTGCTCGGCGACACCCTGTCGAGCACCCACGACCTGCACCGGATCCTCCAGGTCATCCTGCAGACGGCGACCGCCGCGACCGGCGCGCAGTCCGGCGTGGTGCTCATGGTCGACCCGGGCAGCGGCGAGCTGCGCGGCCAGGTCGCCGAGGGGCTTGCCGGGATCGACGTCGGCGAGTTGCGGCTCCAACTGGGCGAGGGCCTGCTCGGCACGGTCGCCGCGTCGGGCGAGCCGCTGCGCGGGCGGGTCGAGCGGGACGGGCCGGTGCTGTCGCCCGGCGAGCCGCGCTGCGCCACGTACGTCGCCGTGCCGATCGCCGCGCCCGCCGTCGGGCCGACGACCGGGCTCGAGCAGCCGCTCGCGGACCGGCCGCCGGCCGCCCGGGGCGTGCTCGCGCTGTACGACCGGCACGGCTTCGACGAGTTCGACGACGCCGACCTCATCACCTTGCGCACGTTCGCCGGCCAGGCGGCGGTCGCCGTCGACAACGTCCGGGTCCACGAGGAGGCCCAGCGGCTGTCGCTCACCGACCCGCTGACCGGCCTGTCCAACTACCGCTACCTGCGCGAGTCGCTGCGCCGGGAGGTCGAGCGGGCCAGCCGGTTCGGCCGGACGCTGGCCGCGCTCGCGCTGGACCTCGACCGGTTCAAGGAGGTCAACGACACGTACGGGCACGCCGCCGGCGACGCCGTGCTGGCCGAGTTCGCCCGCCGGCTGCGGGCCGAGATCCGCGAGGTCGACTTCGCGTTCCGGCAGGGTGGCGAGGAGTTCGTGGTGCTGCTGCCGGAGACCGACGCGTCCGGCGCCGCGGTGCTCGCCGAGCGGCTCGGCGCGGCCGTGCGCCGCAGCCCGGTGATCGTGGTGTCCTCGACGCCCGGCCAGGCGCCGCGGCGTATCCCGGTGACGGTGTCGATCGGCATCGCGGTCTTCCCCGACCACGGCGCCACCGGGGGCGCGGTGCTGGAGGCGGCCGATGACGCGCTGTACGCGGCGAAGGCCGGCGGACGGGACACATACCGCATCGCCGGGGCTGTGACCAGTACAAAGGGGAGCGTCGAGGTGACGCCCGGCGCGCCAAAGGCGGCACAACCGCCACGACAGAGCCGTGGCGGTTAGCCTTGCGACATGCCTGACACGACTCCTCACCAGCACGCGGCGACGCGCCAGCGAGCTGTCAAAGCCGTGATCCCGGCGGCGGGGCTGGCCACCCGCTTCCTCCCGGCGACCAAAGCCGTGCCGAAAGAGCTGCTCCCGGTCGTCGACCGCCCGGTGCTGCAGTACATCGTGGAAGAGGCGGCCGCGGCCGGCATCAGGGACATCCTCCTGGTGACCGGGCGGGGCAAGACCTCCATGGTCGATCACTTCGACCGCCGGCCCGACCTGGAGGCGCGCCTCGCGGAGAAGGGCGACGACGAGCGGCTCGCCGCGGTCAAACGCCCCAGCGAGCTCGCCGAAATTTATACGTGCCGTCAGGGGGAGCCGCTCGGATTGGGCCACGCCATCTCGTACGGGGAGTCGCACGTCGGCAACGAGGCGTTCGCCTGTCTGCTCGGCGACGAGTTCGTCGAGGAGACCGAGCCGCTGCTGCCCGCCATGCTGGACCTGCAGGCGCAGACGGGCGGCATCGTCCTGGCCCTGATCGAGGTCGAGCCGGAGGAGAGCAACCGATACGGCATCGCTTCCATCGAGCCGTCCGACCTGAAGGCCGAGGCGGGTGAGGTACTGCGGGTGACCGGCCTCGTCGAGAAGCCCAAGCCGTCGGAGGCGCCGAGCAACCTCGCCGTCATCGGCCGCTACGTGCTGCCCCCGATCCTGTTCGACGCCATCCGCCGCATCGGCCCGGGCGCCGGCGGCGAGATCCAGCTGACCGACGCGATGGCGCTGCTGCTCGCCGAGGGCACGCCGGTGCACGGCATCGTCTACCGCGGCACGCGCTACGACACCGGCATGCCGCTCGGGTATCTGCAGGCCGTCGTCCAGCTCGCGGTCAAGCGCAACGATCTCGGTCCGGCGTTCAGCCAGTGGTTGACGCAGTTCGTGGAGAAGGAACTGCGCGGGTGACAGCGGTTCCAGCGACGGGCTCCCACCACGACGCGGCGCGCGACGCCGGCGTCGGGCCGAACGCGCGCGTCCCCCTCGCCGACTACCTCGCCGGCGTGCTCCGAGGGCTGCGCCCGTTGCCCCCGCTGGACCTGGAGATCACCGCCGCGCACGGCAACATGCTCGCCGAGGACGTGGTCGGACCGGGGCCCGTGCCCGCGTTCGACCACGCCGCCATCGACGGCTACGCCGCGCGCTTCGACGACATCAGCGACGCCCAACCGGGCCGGCCGGTCCGGCTGAGCGTCGTCGGTGACCTGGTCGCATCCAGCTGGCGACCGGTCCGGCTCACCCCCGGCACCTGCTTCTCCGTCGCCGCCGGCGCGCTCATGCCGGTCAGCGCCGACGTGATCGTGCCGCCCGGCCTCACCGACCAGGGCATGGCCGCCGTCGAGGTGTACCACCCGACCAAGCGCGGCCACGGCGTGCGGCGCGCGGGCGACGAGCTGCCGGCCGGCGCCGTCCTGGCCCGCGCCGGCGCCTACGTCACGCCCCCGATCGTGTCCGTCCTCGCCGCCAGCGGCATCGGCCACGTCGTCGTCCGCCCCAGCCCGCGCGTCGTGGTCATCGCCACCGGCGACGAGCTCGTCGACGTCGGCCGGGCCAGCCAGCCGGGCCAGGTCGTCGACGCCAACTCCCACGCGCTGACCGCGGCCGCCGCCGAGGCCGGCGCCCACGCCTACCGGGTCGGCATCTGCGACGACGACCCCGAGGGCCTGCGTGGCCTCCTCGACGACCAGATGCTGCGGGCCGACCTGATCATCACGACCGGCGGCACCGGGACCGGACCCGGCGACATGGTCCGCCGCATCCTGTCCCGGCAGGTCGTCTTCTCGGATCTTTCGGTCTATCCGTGCTCATCGCTCGGCTACGGTACCGTCGGCGGCTCCAACGGGGTGCCGATCGTCTGCCTCCCCGGCGATCCCGGCGCCGCCCTCATCGGCTTCGAGGTGCTCGCCCGCCCGGTCATCCAACTGCTCGCCGGCGCCGACCCGGTGTTCCGGCCGAGCGTGCGCGCCCACCTGCTGGAGACCGTCAGCTCCCCGTCGGGCATGCGGGAGTTCCGCCCGGCCTACATCACGGAGCGTCGCGGCGGCGGTTACACGGTCGCCCCTCTGGCGGGAGGGCCCTACACGCTGTCAGGATTGGCCGACGCCAACGGGCTCATGGTGCTGGGGGAGAAGGTCATCAGCGCGGCCGCCGGGTCCACGGTCGACGTCATACTGTTGGATAGGCGGCGATGAGTCAGCCAGGATGGCCCGCGGTGCTCGCTGACGGACCGGTCACGCTTCGGCCGTATCGGCGCTCCGACGCGCGTGCGTGGTCGGAGGTCCGCCGGGCCAACGAGCAGTGGCTGTCCAAATGGGAGCCGACCCCCTACGGCACCTGGGCCGACCTCAACTCCACGGCCGCCTTCCGGGCCGTCCACGCCGACCTGCGCCGGGCCGCCCGCCAGGGCAGCGCGATGCCGTTCGCGGTCTGCTACGAAAGCGTCCTGGTCGGCCAGCTCACGCTGGGCAACATCGTCCGCCGCGCGTTCTGCTCCGGTTACGCCGGGTACTGGGTCGATTCCCGCTACGCCGGCAAGGGCATCATCCCCACCGCGCTGGCCCTGGTCGTCGACCACGCCTTCAGCGTCGGCGGCCTGCACCGGGTCGAGGTCAACATCCGCCCGGACAACCTGGCCAGCCGCCGTGTCGTCGAGAAGCTCGGCTTCCGGCAGGAGGCCTATCACCATCGGTACCTCCACATCGACGGCGACTGGCGGGACCACCTCGGCTACGCGATGACCACCGAGGATCTGACCGGCGAGGGCGGCCTCCTGGCCCGCTGGCACAAGGTCTCCGCCGCCGCGTAGGGCGTGTTGACGTCGTATTACGCGCGTATGGCCGTACTGTCTTGAGACGGAGTTACCGCGTTGTAACTTCCACAGACTTGGATTCCTTGTCCGCGCTTTCCGCGGTTCGTCCGTCAGTTCGAATCGCGTAGTTGGTTCGTCTTGGATTCGTACGCAGATTCGTTCGCAAGTTCGTTCGCAAGTTCGTTCGTGGTTTCGGAGGGGTGAGGGTGCCGACCTCGGTGCTCCTCGCCGTCCTCGCCGCTGCTGGGCTTCTCGCCCTGGCGCCCGCATTGGTGCGCCGATACGACGCTACAGAGCGGCTGGTGGCGGAGCGGGCGTTGTCGACTGCACGGGTGCTGTCCCGTGCGGACCGACGCCGCCGCACTGTTCCCGGCCGCCGCCCGGTCAACCCGCCGCGGATCGTGGTCCCGCGCCTGTCCTCGGGCACCCCGGTCGCGCCGTCACCACGCCCCGACCGCAAGGGTGCCGACCGCGCTGACCTGCCGGGCCGGCCGGGCCGCTGGAACTCGTCGGGCCGTTCGGACTCGTCGGGCCGCTCCGGCGGCTCGGACGTCGCCGGTCGCGTGGGCCGGTCGGGCCGCCCGTTGGCCACCGTCCCGCCGTCGTCCCGGCGCCGCCGGGTCCACCGCCCGCCGCGAGCCGTCTATCGCCGTCGTCGGGTCCTCCTCGCCCTCGTCGTCCTGAACATGGTCGAACTGTGCGGCGTCGCGCTGGTCGGCCCGGGCTTCTGGATCAGCACCGCTGTCACGGGTGTGCTCCTGATCACGTACCTGGCCCACCTGCGCACGCGCGCCCTGGCCGACCGCCGCCGCCGTCGCCGCGAGGCCCACTACGCCGCCTGGATCGCCCGGCGGCAGGCCCAGGTCCGCCGCGAGCAGCTCCGCCGAGCCGCCCAGCGCCGCGAGGCAGTGGCACGTCAGCTGGCCGAACGCGACCGCGCCCGGCGCGAGGCCGCCCGCCTGTCCGCCCTCCGCGGCCGCCCGTACGACACTCGCGCGTCAGGCCAATGATCTGATTCGCGGTGCCCCTGGGCGACCTGTTACTGTTAGCGCCGGTCCGCTTCGGCAGACCGGCTGGGGTTGTGGCGCAGTCTGGTAGCGCACCTCGTTCGCATCGAGGGGGTCAGGGGTTCGAGTCCCCTCAACTCCACAGTCTTAGGGTCACCCTGCTCGGTCGCCTGTGGCGGCCTCGCCTTGGGGACTGTGGGTTCCCCGCGCAGGCTTCGCCTGCTCCAGGCGGGGGGCTTCGCCACCCCGCGCCCCCCATGCCGCGCTTTCGCGCGGCACTGGCTGCGCTTCGCTGGCCAGGCCACCAGGTCCTGCGGGTGGATTGTGGCTCTGCTGCTGGCAACGTTTGGCTTTCCATCGTGCTGGCCTCCGTTCGGACTCGCGTGGGCTTCGCTCCGCTTGCCCATCCCGCCGCGATTTCTGGGGTCAGGCTAGTCGGGGGGTATGACAGTTTTCTGGGCTCGTGCCGGCCCGCTGACGTTTTCTGCGCCGGGTTGGCTGTGGCCCGAGCCCCGAACCCCGAACCCCGAGCCCCCGAACCCGGCTCCCGGGTCCGGCGATGTCTGTGCGCACCCGGCGGGCCGGCTCCTGGCGCGCGTCGGTGTTGAGGGTGGCGGCTGGCGGATCGCCGCGCGGAGATCCCTTCCCGTGAGCGCCGGCTGGTGGGCTGACCGGCCCCCTACGAGAGGTAAGGGGTGTCTTGGGTGACGGGGGTTACTGACCAAATCTGGGCGGTCGGGCAGAGTGCGTCCGCGTGGGTGTTGGGGAGTTGGCCGGGCTGCTGGGGGCGGCGCTGGCCGCCGGGTGGGTGGATGCCGTTGTCGGGGGCGGCGGGCTGCTGTTGCTGCCAGCCATCCTGCTCGCCAGCCCCGGGATTCCCATCGCCACCGCGCTCGGGACGAACAAGCTCGCCGCCGTTGCCGGGACCTCCACCGCCGCCTACACGTACGCGCGGCGGGTCGAGATCGACTGGCGGGTCGCCGGGCCGGCCGTGCCGCTCGCGTTCCTCTTCGCCGGAGGTGGGGCGGTCCTGGCGGCGTCCGTGCCCGCCGCGGCGTTCAAGCCGGTCATCCTCGCCGTGCTCGTGTCCGTGGCGATCTTCGTTACCTTCAGGCCCCAGTTGGGTGCGGTACCGCGGCCCGAGCTCGCGACGCCGAAACGGGTCGTGCTGGCGGTGGCCGTCGCCGGTGGCGTCGTCGCGCTCTACGACGGGCTCGTCGGGCCGGGGACGGGGACGTTCCTCATCCTGGGACTGACCACCATCGTCGGCGCGGACTTCGTGCGGGCGTCCGCGATGGCGAAGCTGGTCAATGTGGGGACGAACCTCGGAGCGCTCGCCGTGTTCGCCTCCGGCGGGCACGTCTGGTGGGCGGCCGGGGCCGGGATGGCCGTCTTCAACATTCTCGGGGCCTCGATCGGGGCTCGGATGGCGCTCAAGCGCGGAACCGGCTTCGTCCGCGGTGTGCTGCTCGTGGTGGTGCTCGGGCTGGTCGCCCGGCTGACCTACGACCTTCTCGGTTGACTGAGTTGACCTGGAGCGCGCTCCAGGTGGCAGGGTCTCCAGCATGAACAGCGACTACATGCGGACACTCGGGCGGAGCGGGATCCAGGTCAGCGCCCTCGGGATCGGATGCTGGGCCATCGGGGGGCCGTTCTGGGCCGGGGAGCAGCCGCTCGGCTGGGGCGAGGTCGACGACCGCGAGTCGATCCGGGCCATCCACCGAGCCCTTGACCTGGGCGTGAACTTCTTCGACACGGCCAACGTCTACGGCGCGGGGCACAGCGAGCTGGTCCTGGCGGAGGCCCTCGCCGGTCGCCGGGACGAGGCGGTCATCGCGACCAAGTTCGGCGGTACCTTCGACGAGCAGACGCGCCAGACCGGGCCCGACGACGGGACCCCCGCCGGCCTGCGCCACGCGGTGCGCGAGTCACTGCGCCGGCTCGACACCGACCACATCGACCTCTACCAGCTGCACATCAACAGCCTGCCGATCCCGCAGGCGCTCGACCTCGTGCCGGTGCTCGAAGAGCTCGTCGAGCAGGGCCTCATCCGCGCGTACGGCTGGAGCACCGACTACCCCGAGCGCGCCGAGGCCTTCGCCCAGGCCGGCCAGCACTGCACCGCGATCCAGGCCGACCTGTCGGTGCTGCGGGGCTCCTTCGGCGTCCTGCCCGTCGCGGACCGCTTCGACCTCGGCGTGATCATCCGCGGGCCGCTCGCCATGGGCCTGCTGAGCGGCAAGTACGCCGCCGACTCCAGGCTCCCGCTCGATGACATCCGCGGGCTGAGCCCGGAGTGGATGACGTACTTCACCGACGGCCGCCCGACCGCGGAGTTCCTCGACCGGATCGCGGCGATCCGTGAGCTGCTCACATCGGGCGGGCGGACGCTCGCCCAGGGAGCGCTCGCCTGGCTGTGGGCGTACGACTCCCGCACGATCCCGATCCCGGGCTGCCGCACGGTCGCCCAGGTCGAGGAGAACGCCGGTGCGCTCGAGCACGGCCCGCTGCCGGAGAAGGAACTGGCCGAGATCGAGCGCCTGATGGGCCGGGCCTAGACGGCCAAGAGCCGAAGGCCGCGGCCCA
>NZ_JBEXCY010000091.1:10576-43745 GCF_040605515.1 Dactylosporangium sp. NPDC005572
CAAGGACAGGGCTAGACGGCCAAGAGCCGAAGGCCGCGGCCCAAGGACAGGGCTAGACGGCCAAGAGCCGAAGGCCGCGGCCCAAGGACAGGGCTAGGCGTGCAGGGCGGCGCGCTCCCGGTCGGCCTCGGCCAGGCGCGCCGCCACCGCCGCCGCACGCGCCTCCAGGCGCTTGCGGAGGGCGTCGATGATGGCGATCGCCTCGCCGGTGTTGTTGCCGGCCTTGACGATCCGCGGGAAGACGGTGTCGTAGACCGGCAGGCCGTCGGCGTACACGGTCCAGTCCTGCCACCACTTCGGCAGGAGGATCTCCATGGCCGGAAGCTCGGGCATCTCCTCGCCGATGTCGGCCAGCTCGTTGCGCAGCGTGGCCAGCCACTCGCCGGCGTAGATGCTCCCCTCGTGGACCTTGTCGACCGCCTGGAGCATCTCGCTGCGCCCGCTCAGGCCGGGGCTGAGCACGTCGAGGCCCGACGCCAGCGTGGCCTTGGTGATCCGCTCGCGGACCTCGGAGAGGTACAGGTGGGCGTTGTCGGCGGCGCCCAAAGCCTGGCGGATCTCGGTCAGCTCGCCGTTGATCCGGCCGCGCAGCTCGGCGTTGGCCGCCAGTTCGGCACCGCGCGGGTCGCCGGACTCGGCGAGGTACCGCTCCTTCTCCTCCAGCGCGGCCGCGTGTTCGGCCGGTGCGCCGGCCAGCTTGGCGAGCCGGTCCCGGGCGGCGAGGTGCTCGGCGCGCAGCGTGTCGAAGCGGACCTTCGCCGCGGCCACCGCCAGCCGCGCCGCCTCGGCCTCGGCGCGCTCCTTGTCGATGTCGCCCTGCTGACCACGCAGCGACGCCAGGAACCGCGACAGTGAGGGCTTCTCCAGCTTGTCGACGTCGGCCTGCTCGTCGTCGAGCCGGTTGCGCAGCGCCGCGAGCTCGCCGGCGGCGGCGTCCATCCGGGCCTTGAGCTGCTCGACCAGCCGCTCGGTCAGGTGCTGCTCGTGCAGGGCGGCGGTGGCGGCGGCCAAGCGGTCCTGGATGGTCACCGCGCAATTGCACCATCCACCCGCAACCGCCAGTACGCTCTGGAGCGTGACGGGGCGGTTGTTGGCGATCAGTGACCTGCATGTCGGATACGCGGAGAACCGGGCCCTCGTCGAGGCCATGCATCCCACCCACGACGACGACTGGCTGATCGTCGCCGGTGACGTCGCGGAGCGCTACGCCGACGTCATGTGGGCGCTGACGACCCTGCGCGACCGGTTCGCGAAGGTCATCTGGGTCCCCGGCAACCACGAGCTGTGGACGATGCCGAACGACCCGGAGCAGGCGCGCGGCCAGGCGCGCTACGACCTGCTCGTCGCCGGCTGCCGTGAGCTGGGCGTGGTCACCCCCGAGGACCCGTACCCGCGCTGGGACGGCCCCGGCGGGCCGGTGCTCGTCGCTCCGCTCTTCGTGCTGTACGACTACTCGTTCTGGCCGGCCGGCACCACGTCCACCGAGGAGGCGCTGGCCAAGGCGCACGCCGCCGGCGTCGTCGGCACCGACGAGGCGCTGCTGCACCCCGACCCGTTCGACGGCCGTGCCGACTGGTGCCGGGCCCGCGTCGCGCTCACCGAGCCGCGCCTGCGCGCCGCCGCCGAGGAGCTGCCGACGGTGCTCGTCAACCACTTCCCGCTGGTCCGTCAGCCGACGGA
Organism: Dactylosporangium sp. NPDC005572; assembly: GCF_040605515.1. Lineage (NCBI taxonomy): Bacteria > Bacillati > Actinomycetota > Actinomycetes > Micromonosporales > Micromonosporaceae > Dactylosporangium > Dactylosporangium sp. NPDC005572. The sequence goes on from NZ_JBEXCY010000091.1 coordinate 12,257, forward strand.
TGTCCTCTGGTACCCCGAGTTCGCGCTCTGGTGCGGCACGACCCTGACGGCGGAGTGGCCGGTGCGCTACCGCGCCGCCGCGGTCGTCTACGGGCACCTGCACATTCCCCGCACCACCGAGTACGACGGCGTGCGCCACGAGGAGGTCTCGGTCGGCTACCCACGCGAGTGGCGCAAGCGCTCGACGCCCCCGGCCCAGCTGCGCCAGGTCCTCAAATAGCCCCTGACCTGCCAGTCGCCGGGGTGGCACGTTTCCGGGAGTCGACCCCGGCCGGAACCCCCTAACGTTCTTGTCAACACAGACAGCAAGCAAACACAAGGGGATACGAGAACATGAGCGACTGGGACGCTGGCGACACGGGCAACGACGTCGACTACGGCCACTACGAGGCGGGCGCCGAGAGCGGCGAGCTGGAGCAGCTGCACACCGCCGAGGGCAGCGAGGCCGACTACAACAGCGACTTCAACGTCTACGAGCAGGACACCGAGTCGGCGGAGTCGACGGACTTCCAGCAGGGCCACGCCGTGCAGTTCGACGCCCCGGACGGCACGCACTACGAGGAGCAGGAGTTCACGAACTACAGCAACGACTCCTACGACTCGAACCACATCTTCGCGGCTGAGGGCTCGGAGTCCTCGCACGAGGCCCAGTTCTCCGAGCTGGACGCGCTGCGGCAGTCGTTCGCCTCCGAGTTCGCCCAGGGCACCGAGTTCCACGGTGGCGAGGGTCAGCTGGGCGTCGCGTCCAACTGACCCACCCGCTGACAGCCACATCTTCCGGATGGCCGGCCCCCCGCAATGGGGTGCCGGCCATCCGGCGTCTGCGCCACCGCCCGGAGTCGCCGGCATCCGCGCTCCGGGAGCCGCCGTGGGTGGCACGTTTCCGGGATTCTCTTGATCCAGCCGGCGAATAACGTTCTTGGCAACGGGAACGAACAAGTCGAGCCAGGGAGATAGAGCAATGAGCGACGTCGAGTACGGCAACTACGAGGCCTCGGCCGACAGCGGCGAGCTGGAGCAGCTGCACACCGCCGAGGGCAGCGAGGCTGACTACCAGAGCGACTTCAACGTCTACGAGCAGGACACCGTGTCGGCCGAGTCGACCGACTTCCAGCAGGGCAGCTCCGTCGAGTTCGACAGCCCGGACGGCACGCACTACGAGGAGCAGAACTTCACGAACTACAGCAACGACTCCTACGACTCGAACCACGTCTTCGCGGCCGAGGGCTCGGAGTCGTCGCACGAGGCCCAGTTCTCCGAGCTGGACGCCCTGCGTCAGCAGTTCGCGTCGAACTCCGAGGCGGGCACCGTCTTCCAGGGCGACGCGGGCGAGCTCGGCGCTGCCTCCGCCTGACCCGACCGCTCAGCGTTCAACCTTCCGGATGGCCGGCCCCCGCACACAGGGGGCCGGCCATCCGGCTTAGGTCGGACGGGAGGCTAGAAGGAGCGGGTGGGGTCGAACAGGGCGATCGGGTGCGAGGTGGTGCCGGTCAGCGAGAGGTCGGCCAGGATCTCGCCGACGACGGGCACGAACTTGAAGCCGTGGCCGGAGAACCCGCAGGCCACGGTGACCCGCGAATGGAGCGGGTGGCGGGCGATCACGAAGTGCTCGTCGGGCGTGTTGGTGTACAGGCAGGTCTTGCCGCGCAGGAACGGGCCGGCGGCGGCGGGGACGCGCGACGACAGGTGCTCCCTGACGTACGCGATCTCCTCGTCGTGGATCGTCCGGTCGACCGCGTCCGGCGAGGTGACCTGGCCGCGGCGGTAGAAGGCGACCTTGACGCCGCCTGCGGGGCCGTCCAGGGCGGGGAAGCCGTAGACCTGGGTGCCCGGCGGGCCCTCCCAGATGTAGATCGGCTGGGCGGACGGCAGGAACGGCTCGATGCCGCCGATCGGGTCCAGGAAGAACTGCACCTGCCGCTCGACCGTGAACGGGATGCCGAGGTCGGCCAGGAGCGTCGGCGCCCAGGCGCCGGGGCAGACGACCAGCGCGCCGGCGGAGTAGGAGGCCGTCGCGGTGCGGACCTCGACCGAGGACTCACCGGCGGACCAGGAGACGACGGGGGAGTCGAAGAGCAGCGTCGCGCCGGAGGCGGCGGCCAGCGCGAGGGAGGCCCGGACCGTCTCCTCGGGGCGCAGGAAGCCGGCCTTGGCCTCGTACAGGGCGACCTCGTGAGCGGCCGGCCGGAAGAGCGGGAACCGCCGGCGAAGCTCCGCGGCGGACAGCATCTCGTGGGGCAGGCCCCACTGTTCAGAGCTCAACCGACTACCAAGAACTGTCGTCGACGACGGATCGCCGATGTAGAGGCCGCCGGTGAGCGTCATCAGGTCGCGGCCCGAGTCGCGGGAGAGCTTCTCCCACAGCTCGTAGGCGCGCAGGACGAGCGGCACGTAGGCCGGATCCTCGAAGTACGACTGCCTGGTGATCCGCGATCCACCGTGCGAGGAGCCGAGATCGTGGGCCGGGCCGAACCGCTCCAGGCCCAGGACCCGCTGACCGCGGGCGGCGAGATGGTACGCGGCCGAGCTGCCCATGCCGCCCAGGCCGACCACGATGACGTCGTACGTTGCCATACGAAATAGTCACCATGGGGCCCGGGCGAAGCAAGGCTGACGACCGAAGCAAAGGCTAGCGGCTGTAGAACTCCACGATCAGCTGCTCGTCGCAGAGCACGGGGACCTCGGTGCGCAGCGGCAGCCGGATGAGGCGGGCGGTCAGGCCGCTGACGTCGACGTCGAGGTACGGGGCGGTGCGCTCGCCGACGTGCGCGCCGGCTGCGGCCACCACGAACGGGGTCTTCTGGCGGCTGCGTTCTGCGACAGAGATCACATCGCCGGGGCGCAGCCGGAACGACGGCCGGTCGACCCGCTTGCCGTTGACGTTCACGTGCTGGTGGGTGACGACCTGGCGGGCCTGGTAGATGGTCCGGGCGAAGCCGGCCCGCAGGACGAGCGCGTCGAGCCGCAGCTCCAGGTCGACGATCAGCTCCTCGCCCGTCTTGCCCGGGCGGCTGGCGGCCCGGTCGAACGCGGCCCGCAGCTGGCTCTCGAGGATGTTGTACTGCGCCTTCAGCCGCTGCTTCTCCAGGAGCCGCACCTTGTAGTCGCTGACCTTGGGCCGGCTGCGACCGTGCTGGCCCGGCGGGAACGGGCGTCGTTCGAAGTACTTCACACACTTGGGCGTCAGCGCGATGCCGAGCGCCCTCGACCGCCGAACCTTGGGCCGTGACTGGTTCATTCCTCACCTCTCCACTAAGGTAAGCCTAACCTTAGGAGGTCGGATGTCCGGTATCAAGCTCCCCACCGCCGCCGAGCGCCTGCGTTCCCTGCTGGCCGCCGCGTCGTCGCTGACGCTGCACGTGCCCGGTCACCGCTGTGACCTGGTCGGCCGGCATCGGATCGACGAGGCGGGGCGGATCGTGCTGGAGCTGCCCGAGGGCAGTCATGCCGCGCACCTGGTCCGGGCCGAGCCCGACCTTGCGTCGGCCCTGGAGCTGACCGACCTGGCCGCCACCCCGGTGGTCGCCACCGGCAACGGCCGGGTGCGCTCCCGGGCCACCTTCTCCGGCTGGCTGACGCCCAGGGACACCGGCGCGGGAGAACTGTTCGCGGTCATGGAGCTGGGCTCGGCCGCCCTCCAGGACCCGGCCTTCGGACCGGACGAGGTCGACGTCGACCCGGCCGAGTTCGCCGGCGCAAAGCCCGACCCGCTCGCCGAGCACGAGGCCGACCTGCTCTGCCACCTGCTCAGCGCGCATCCCGACGCCCTCGAACGGCTGTCCCGCCTCATCCCTCCGCATCACCTGCACGGGGTACGACGGATCCTTCCGGTGCGAATGGACCGGTTCGGACTCGTGCTCCGGCTGGAGTTCGCCAGCCGGGCGCGAGACGTTCAACTAGCTTTCACGAGCCCCGTCCGACACGCGTCGGAGGCGGGCGATCGCATGCAAGAGCTGCTTGTACGGGCTCGCTGCTGCCGCCACGGGCACTAGCGTCCCGTCGATACGATCCCGGGCGTGCGCAAGTTCGTCGTCTGGGGTGACAACGCACTCGCCCGGCGGCTGGTCGGCGAGCTGATCAACACGTACTCGGCGCAGGTGACGGTCATCGTGCCGTCCCTGACCCAGAACCAGGCACCGGAGATCGCGGCGATCCACGCCGAGGACGACCCCGAGCACCGGCCGGTGCTCATCGAGGCCCGGACGACGACGACCGAGGTGTTCGAGGCGGCCGACCTCGCCGACGCCGACGCGATCGCCTTCGTCGGCACCGACGACGTGGCCAACGTCGACGCGGCGCTGATCGCCCGCGAGGTCGACCCGCACATCCGCGTGGTCCTGCGGATGTTCAACACCGTGCTCGGCGCGGGCGTGACCGAGCGCCTGGTCAACTGCGCCGTCCTGTCGGCGTCGGAGATCGCGGCGCCGGCCTTCGTCGCCGCGGCGCTGGGCGACAACGCGCCGACGTCGATCCGGCTGAGCGACGGCCAGCAGCTCATGGCCGTCGACCGGGCCGACGCCAACCCGACCGACATCCGGGCCGGCCTGGCCGTGACCGCCGAGGCCGACAGCCTGCCCGTCGACGACGACCGTGCCGACCTGGTGCTCACGAGCGTCTACGGCCGGGCCCCCGTCGCCCGGCGCCGCCGCCGGCGACGGCATCCGCTGCGTGCGTCCCGGCTGCTGTTCAGCGGCGGCCTGCGCCGGGTGCTGCTGGTCGCCCTCGCGGTGCTCACCGCCGGCACGGTCGCCGTCGGGGTCGTGCGGCACGTCAGCCCGTGGCGGGCGCTGTACCTCACGCTGCTCACCGCCCTCGGCGGCGCCGACCCCAACCTCCAGGACTCCGTCGTCGTCCAGGCCGTGTCGCTGGCCCTCGTCCTCGCCGGCGTCGCGCTCATCCCGGCGCTCACCGCGGCCATCGTCGGCGTGGTGGTCAAGGCCCGGCTGGCGATCGCCGCCGGTGGGCTCGCCGAGCCCGTCTCCGACCACGTCGTGGTGGTCGGGCTGGGCAACATCGGCACGCGGGTGCTCCGCGAGCTGCACGACCAGGGCATCGACGTGGTCGGCGTCGACCGCAACGAGCAGGCGCGCGGCGTGCAGGTGGCCCGCGACCTGGGCATCCCGGTGATCATCGGCAGCGCCAACAGCGTCGACACGCTGCGCGCCGCGTCGGTCGCCACCGCCCGCTGCCTGGTCGCGGTCACGACCGCCGACGTCAACAACCTGGAGGCGGCGCTCATCGGGCGGGACCTCGCCCGCCAGGCCGACCCCGCGAAGAAGCTGCGGGTCGTGCTGCGGCTGTTCGAGGAGGACTTCGCCCGCCGAATCAAGCAGGCCTTCGACATGAACCTGTCCCGCAGCGTGTCGTACCTCGCCGCGCCGGCATTCGCCGCGTCGATGGTCGGCGGCGAGGTCATCGACACGATCCCGGTCGGGCGGCGGGTGCTGCTCGTCGCCGAGGTACCGGTCGGTGCCGGCTCGCGCCTGGAGGGCCAGTACTTCCGCGACGTCAGCGAGCCCGGCCTGCTGCGCCTGGTCGCCGTCCAGACCGGCCGGCCCGGCATGGGCGTCGGCGTGCAGACGTTCTGGGCGCCGGAGCAGAGCCGCTGGCGGACCCTCGACCGCACCCAGACGATGATCGTGGTCGCCACCCGGGCCGGGCTGGTCTCACTGCTGGAGCGGGCCGCGGGAGTGGAGAACCCACCGCCGTTCCACCCGCCGTCGGCGCCCCCGCTGCTGGCCCCGAACCCCCGCGGAGGGTGAGGCGGGGTGGGGGCCGGGCTCCGACGCATCGTTCCCCGTCCATGCCCTGCTCGGGCTCGGTTACCGCGACGAGGCTCAGCAGTACCTCGGGTGGCTGCGCGACCGGCTGACCGGGGAGACGCCGCCGCGGATCATGTACCGCGTGGACGGCGGCGTCGACCTCACCGAGGAGACGCTCAACTGGGTGGCGTTCGACCGCGCGATCCGGCTGTCGCAGTCGCTCGGCCTGCCCGCCGACACCAAGCGCTGGATGCACGCCCGCAACGAGGTCTACCAGCAGGTGATGACCAAGGGCTGGGACGCGCAGCAGGAGACGTTCACGCAGCGGTACGGCAGCCCGGTGCTCGACGCGTCGCTGCTGTACATGCCGCTCGTGGGGTTCGTGTCGCCGAGCGACCCCCGGTGGCGCTCGGCGATGCGGGCCATCGACCAGCATCTTGTTTCGGACAGCCTGGTGTACCGCTACGACCCGGTCGCCAACCACCTCGGCCTGTACTCCGAGGAGATCGGCCCGACGGCCGAGCAGCTGGGCAACTTCCCGCAGGCGTTCTCCCACCTGGCGCTGATCAACGCCGCGGTACGGCTGGATCAGGCGATCGCGGCGTGACCGCGGGCGAGCGCGTCCACCCGCCGCAAAGCGTCGGGCATGCGGTGCGGCCCGGCCATGCGGGTCACGATGTCGGCGGCCCGGTCCCGCGGCAGGCCGATGCTGGTGATGTACAGCGGGCGATCGGCACTGCCGCGCCGCACCTCGATCGCGTGGGTCGCGCTGCGGAACGCCGTCTTGGCGACCCCGATGACGGGGATGCCGAGCGCCTCGTGCACGTGGGCGCCGAGGCCCGGCCGGCCGTCCGGGTCGAGGTCGACGTAGCCGTCGACGACGATGAGGTCCAGGCTTTCGTGCTGCAGGACGGCCTGGATCGCGGGCAGCTCCCGCTTGTAGAAGGCCCCCGGCTCGTACGGCGCGACCTCGTCGAGCCACCGCACCCGCTCCTCGACGATCGTCGCGAAGGTGGGGTCGTCGGCGACCACGAGGGCCGCCCGGCCCCCGCCCTCGTCCGGGTACTGCACGTCGACCGCTCCGCTGCGTGTCACGGCGGTAGTTTGGCATAGGCGGCCTCGACGGTCGCCCGGTTGAAGACCCGCCAGCTAGCGACCGCGACCACGGCGGCGACGACGAAGCCGACCCAGTAGGGCGCGGTGATGCCGAACGCGCTCGCCAGCGCGCCCCCGAGCAGCGCCCCGACGCTGTTGCCGGCCGCCGCCACGAAGATCATGACGCTGCCGGCCCGCCCGAGCAGCTCCGGCGGCGTCAGCCGCTGCCGCAGCGAGCTGCCGACGATCCCCCAGAGCGTGCCGTGCACGCCGAACAGCACGAGCACCGTCCCGATCACCCAGGCATCCCGGGACGCGGCGAGCGCCAGGTGCATGCCGGCCTCGATGAGCAGCCCGATGCGGATCGTCCAGGTGGGCCGCACCCAGGCGATGATCCGGTCGCCGACCACCGACCCGAGCACGGCGCCGGCGGCCATCGCGGTGAACAGCAGCCCGTACCCGACCTCGTCGAGCCCCAGCCGGTCCCGCGCGAGCAGTACCAGCACCGAGGTCGCCGCGGTCAGCGTGACGTTGAGCAGCGCGATGAGCCCGACCATCGTGCGCAGCAGCCGCTGCCCGGCGAGCCAGCGGAACCCCTCGACGATCTCCCCGCGGAAGGACCGCTTCCGCCTGGCCCCGTCGGTCTCGGCCACGACCCGGTAGCTCCCGCGGATCGACCACAGCAGGAGCGCGCTGGCCGCGTAGGTGGCGGCGTTACCCAGGAACGGCGAGCTCGCCGCGACCACGAACAGGAAGCTCCCGAGCGGCGCGGCGATGATGTTCTGCGCGAGCATGAGCCCGCCGAAGAGCCACCCGTTGGCCCGCTCGAGCTGATCGCGCGGCACGAGGTCGGGCACGATGGCCTGACTGGCGACCCGCATGACGATCTCGCCGGCGTTGATGACGAACAGCGCGGAGTACAGCAGCCAGACGCTCCGGACACCCCCGAGAATGGCCACCCCGAGCCCGCACACGGCCGCGGCCCGCCCCCAGTCGAGCGCGATCATGAGCATGCGCCGATCGACCCGATCCGCGAGCGCGCCACCGGGCAGCGCGAACAACAGCCAGGGCAGCCAGGCCACGGCCGAGGCGGCCGCGACGCTGAACGGCGAGTCGGTCTCGGCCGCGACGAGCAGCGGCGCGGCGACGGTGGTCAGGCCGCTGCCGAGCGCGGAGGTGGTCCCGGCCGCCCACAACTTGGCGAACCGCCCACCCAGCCGCGTCACCGTCGGCGCATCGAGCAACTCCCCAGTCATCCGCGCGAATCTACCCTGCTCGGCGCGGGGGCGATGGCGACCCGGCGAACGTCGGTGGACACCGCGCTAGCGGCGGTGCAGCGGGCGGGGGAGCATGCCGGCCAGCGCAGACACCGTGTCCACTGTGGACTCGATCTGGGCCGGTGCGGTGAAGGGGGCGGTCAGGAGGCAGATCAGGCGGTTGTGGTGGATGCTGAAGTTCCAGTCGCCGCGGGCCGCCATCGCCGCCGCGATCGGGCGGTCCAGCAGGTGGGGCGCCGTGCCGGGGGCGGGAGCGTCCACCCGGTACCAGTCGTCGAAGGCCGGCACGCCGGTGCGCCAGGCGCCCACCGGGAGCAGGCCGCTCGGGCGGCGGATCACCCGCACCGGGCCGCCGTGCGGTGCCGGGAGCTGGGTCACCACCAGGCCGCCGCCCGGGTACCGGCTCAGGTCCGTGCCCTCTGCCGCGACGCTCACGTCGGCGACGTACACCGGGAGGCCGCCCGCCAGGCCCGCGTACGACCACGTCACGAACAGCTGCAGGTGCGCGGCCGGTGTGTGCTCCAGATGGTAGGCGGACCACAGCCAGGCGACCTCGCGGCTCACGTCCGGGGGCGGCTCGCCGGTCGCGTGCCAGCCCCGGCGGAAGGCGAGGTCGGCGGCGGGTGGACGGGTCGCAGTGACGGTTCGGGTCGGTCGGCGCAGCAACATGACGGCCACCAGGATTGCCAGGGCCCCGCCCACCGAGGCCAGCACCACGTACGACACCAGAGCACCTCCGGCTTCGCCACGCGCAGGATAGGCCGGTCAGGTGTACCGCACGCGAACGGCCGAGGAGGGTGGGTGGAACTGGAGTTTCCCGACTTCACCACCGCGGGTGCGACATCTGCGGCCGCTCAGGCGACGCGCGCCTCGTCGTCGGTCAGTGCCTCGGCGAGCGTCGTCAGGTCGAGGCCGAGCACGCGGGCCAGCGCGGCGACGGTGAAGAATGCCGGAGTGGCGATCGCGCCGCGCTCGATCTTGCGCAGCGTGTCGAGGGAGATGCCGGCCTCGAACGCCACCGCGGCGGCGCTGCGCCCGGCCCGGGCCTGCTGGAGCAGTCGGCCCAGTACGAGTCCGCGATGGCGCTCGTCGGCGGTCAGCGGGTTACGCACCATGGTTCGATGATAATCCTGGTATTAGAATCTTCGCCATGGTGGTTCTGAAGACTGCGGCCGAGTTGGAAACCATGCGCGAGGCGGGGCGGATCGTCGCGCAGACCCTGCAGGCGGTGCGCGACGCCGCCCAGCCCGGCGTGACCCTGCTGGAGCTCGACGAGCTGGCCCGCACCATGCTGGCGGAGCGTGGGGCGAAGTCGTCGTTCCTGCACTACCACCCGTCGTTCGCCCCGGTGCCCTATCCGGCCGTGCTGTGCTTGTCGGTGAACGACGCGATCGTGCACGGCATCCCCGACCGGCGCCGGCTCGAGGAGGGCGACCTGCTCTCGATCGACTTCGGCGCGCACGTGGACGGCTACCACGGCGACTCCGCCGTGACGGTCGGGATCGGCGCGGTCGACGCCGCCGCTCAGAAGCTCTCCGACACCTGCGCCGAGGCGCTGGCCGCCGGCATCGCCGCGGCGACGCCGGGCGCGCGGCTCGGCGACATCGGGCACGCGGTGCAGTCGGTGTGCCGCGCCGCCGGCTACGGGATGCCGACCGGCTACGGCGGCCACGGCGTCGGCACCGCCATGCACGAGGACCCGCACGTGCCCAACGAGGGCCGCCCCGGCCGCGGCCTGAGCCTGCGCCCCGGGCTGGTCATCGCGATCGAGCCGATGGTCATCGAGAGCGGCTCCGACCGGCACCGGCTGCTCATCGACGGCTGGACGGTGTCGACGGTCGACGGCTCGCGGGCCGCCCACTGGGAGCACACGGTGGCCGTCACCGACGACGGCCCGGTCATCCTCACCGCCGTCTGAGGATGCCGGTGGGCTGACTCAGCAGGGCGACGGGAAGCCGTCGAGCAGGTTCTTGTCGTAGAGCAGCACCGTGTACTTGCCCATGTCGTGCCGCTCCACCCACGGGCCGAACTGGGCCTGGGCCTGCTCCGGCGTGCCGTAGTAGGGACGGTCGAGCTCCAGCACGACGAAGCGGGCATCGTGGTCGATGTTGTACATGTCGCGCTTCGCCTGCCAGCAGTACGGGAGCAGCTTGTCGCCGCCGCCGACCACCGGCGCGACGGTCACCTTCCGCTCCGTGGTGACCGTGATGTTGTTGGACATCCAATAGGCCCCGATGCCATACCGCAGCCCGCGCGCCTCCAGGAAGTCCGCCACCTCCTGGCCCTCCGAGCCGGGGGCGCGCGGGGGGCTGTACGCGACGAGCGTGACGGTGAACGCGACGAGCACGCCGGCGAGGACGCCCCGCCCCCACTGCACGGCGCGGCCGGCGTCCTGCCGCGCGAGCCACGGGCCCGCGAGCCGGCCGGCGAGCACGGCCGCCATCGGCAGGACGGGCGCGATCAGGCGGGCGGCCATCAGGTCGACCGACAGCGTGGAGACGATCTCCGCGCCGAGGTTGCAGCAGATGGCGACCGCGAGGACCGCGTCGATCCGGTCGGCCCGAAAACGCAGCATCCGCCAGCCGGTGAGCAGCACGGCGCCGAAGGCGACCAGGAACCCGATCGCGTGCAGTGCCGACAGCGTCAGCTCCAGCGCGGGCGGCTGCCAGCCGGGCCGGTGCGTGCCGAAGATGACCCCGACCATCCGGGCCGTCATCCAGGCCCGGTCCGGCCACTCGCCGACCGGGGACAGCTCGATCGGCGGCTTCGGCGCGTGGAACCCGTCGAGCTTCTCGTGCAGCAGCCACAGCCCGGCGTGCGACAGCAGGATCGAGACCAGCCCGGCGGCGACGAGCATGAGGTCGCGCACCCGCTCGGCCCCGCGGCTGCGGATCGCGCGCAGGGCGCACACGACCATCAGCGGCAACGCGCCGACGAACGTGATGAGGTTGTCGCCGATCGCGCCCCAGCCGAGCACGACGGCGACGACCACCGGCATCCAGCGCTTCTCCGCCAACCGGTCGACCGCCCACCACGCGAGCAGCAGCGGGACCGCCGTGCCCGTGTGATTCGGGGAGGACAGCAGCGTCTGGTAGCCCGTCCCGGGCACGGGCAGCAGCAGGATGGCCAGCACGACGCCGACCCGGAACCATGCCTCGCGCCCGGTCGCCCGCCCGCGGGCCAGCGCGGCGGCGAACAGGATGATCAGCACGTAGGTGATGGCGGCGGTGACGTGGATCTGGTCGGCGCTGACGCCGGTGACGTACTGGACCAGCCCGTATTGCAGCAGCTCGGTCGACCAGAACGACACGTCGGAGAGGGTCCACCCGGTGAGCAGCGGGTTGCCGTGGAACATGTCCCAGGCCTGCAGCGCGTTGCTGCCCCCGTCGCCGTTGATCGGAAAGGCGCGGGCCATGCGCAGGTAGGCCAGGAACAGCCCGGCCGCCGCCACGGCGACGCCCAGTCCGATCAGCAGCCGCCGACGAAGCAGATCCCCACGCACCCCGGCAGGGTAGCCGAGTGGGGTCCTTTCACTCGAATTCGTCGGCGAGATCCCGGTACGCGGCAAGTACGGTCTCCGTGCGTTCCGTGAGCGTTGCGGCCGGCTCCTCCGGCCCGCGCTCGGGTCGGGTCGTGATCGAGCCGAGCAGGGCGTCGGCGGCGGTGACCCGGACCTTGGCCCGGGTCTGGGCCGCCCGGTAGTCGAGGAAGTCCTGGCAGAGCTGGGCCAGCCGGTGCAGCCGCCCGGCCCGCCGGCGGACCTCGGCGTCGACCTCGGTCAGCTTCCGGGTGATCTCGGCCTGGCGGTCGGTGACCGCGGTGAACAGGCTCCCGGCACCGATCGGCTCGCCGACCGAGTGGCGCAGGTCGCGGTCCGCGGCGCGCAGCCGGCCCCGCTCGGCCAGCGCCTGGGCGAGGTCCCACAGCGCCCGCTCCAGGATCGCGGTCGGGTCGGTCGGCTCGCCGAGGCGTTCGAGGGCCGGCCAGGTCAGCCGGATCCGGTCGGCGTCGGACGCCGCCGACTCGAAGACGGTCCGGTCGCGCGGGTCGGTGAGGTACCGCTGCAGCGCCCGGCCCCGTCGGGTGGGCGTGGCCACCAGCATGTAGCCGACCAACAGGAACATGGTGGCGGCGACGAGGGCGAGGAAGCCGCGCACGAAGGCGGGCGGGCCGATCCAGTTGATGGTCAGCGCCACGGCGGCGGCCACGGTCAGGCCGCCCGCGTACAGCACGTGGACCCAGCCGTCGACCGGCCAGAACGGGCCGCCCTTGGCCCTCGCGGTCTCGTCGCCGACGGCGCCCAGGGCCCGCTCGATCGCGGTGCCGCCGCGCCGGACGATCGCGACCCGGCGCCCCCGCAGGTAGTCGATCACCGCCGGCCGTCGATGCGCTGCAGCACCGTGGACAGGGTGCTCGCGGTCAACAGGGCGGTGAGCCCGCCGGGCACGCCGGCCAGGCCCGCGCCGAACAGCACGGCCGCGCCGAGCGCCGGCGGCGACAGCGGGCCGAGCCAACCCGGCAGGTGCTGTGCCGGCACGCCGACCAGCGACATGAACGCGGCGGTGGCGAGGCCGAACAGGGGCGCGTAGGGCTGCTGGACCAGTGCCGCGAGCACGGCGGCCAGCAGTACACCCAAAAGGGGACCAAGCCAGGGAAGCACGGTCAGCAGGCCGACCGCCACCGCCGCGACCTGGGCGTGGGCCACCCCGCTCACGTTCAGCGCGACCCACGCCACCGTGGCGGCCAGCGCACCCCAGACGCAGCGGTGGGTGGCGGCCGTGGCCGGGCCGGGGTCCGGGTCCAGGACCCGGACCAGCGCCACCCTGCTCACAGCAGCCGCAGTTCCCGCGCACGCTCGACGGCCTCGCGCCGGCGGCCGGCGTGCAGCTTGCGGTAGATGTTCTTGACGTGCGTCTTCACCGTGTTGACCGAGACGTACAGCGTCGACGCGATCTCCAGGTTCGACATGGTGCCCTGGAGGTACCGCAGCACGGTGAGCTCCCGCTCCGTCAGCGGCTCGACCAGGCTTCCGTCCCCGCCGCCCCGGGCGCCGCCGGCCAGCGGCGACGAGCCGGCGGCGAGCTCCGCGGCGAGCGGGTGGTACACGGGCAGCAGCGGCGCGAAGTTCGCCAGCAGGTCGCGCACCGGGTGCCCGCCGACCAGGAACGGACGGCGGAAGCTCTCCTCCTCGGCGATGTCCAGCGCCGTCTCCAGGCCGCGCAGCACCCGGTTGCGGTCGCCGAGCGCGCGGCCGGCGAGCGACGTCAGGATCGCCGCCTGGACCGTCCACGTCAGCGCGGAGTCCGTGGACGGCGTCGCGAACTGCGCCGCCGTCGACGCGGCCGCCGCGGCCTTGCCCTCCACGAGCGCCGCCGACGCGTCCACGCACGCGGCCCAGCCCGGGAACACGTCCGGGTCGCCGCCCGTGGCGACGAGCCGGCGCGCCGCGCCCAGGTCGCCGCCGCTGATGCGCAGCTCGGCCTCGGTCAGCGCGAGCGCACGCTCGACCGACGGCGCGAGCGGGGCGCCGCCGAGCTCCCGGCGGGCGGTGTGCAGCACCTCCAGGGCGGCCGCGAGCCGTCCCGCGCCGTGCCGGAGCTTCGCCCGTACCGTGGCGATGGCCACCAGCAGGTCCGGGTCCCCGGCCGCGAGGTCGAGGCCCTCGTCCAGCAGCCGGTCGGCCTCCTGGATGCGGTCCCACTCGCCGTACACGCTGGCCAGGGCCATCCGCACCCAGCCCAGGTCGGTGGCGTCGGTGATGCCGAACCGGTCGGCCGTCACCAGCGCCTGCCGGCCCAGCCGCGCGGCGGCGCGCAGCCGGCCGCGGGTGGCCTCCAGGACGGCGAGCTGGCTGGCCGCGCAGACCTGCGCCTGGGCCATCCCGGCCCGCTGCGCGAGCACCAGCGCGCCGTGCAGCGGGGCGCCGGCGGCGGCGAGCTCGCCGAGCCGCAGGCGGGCCTCGCCCTCGTCGAGCATGGCGAGCGCGCGAACCTCGTCGGTGTTGGCGTGCAGCTCCGGCAGCGCGGACAGGGTCCGCCGGGCGTCGCCGGCGAGCCAGGCCTCGGCCGCGGCGAAGCCGGCGAGCATCGGGTTGCCGCCGTCGCGGTCGCTGCGGCGCAGGAAGTCCCGCGCGCCGTCGAGGTCGCCGACCCGCAGGCGCTCCGCGGCGAACGCGAGCACGAGCCGCGGGTCGGCGGCCTCCTCGGCGCCCGGCGCGTGCGGCGCGGCCTCGTGGGGCCGGTCGTACCGCACGCCGCCGACGATGTCGGGCCAGTGCTTCTCCAGCACGTCGACCGCCGTGGGCCAGTCCTCGGCGAGCAGCGCGTGGCGCATCGCCTCGGCCGGGATGCCGTACGTCGCGTGCCAGGCGGCCGCGCGCCGGTGCAGCTCGGGCACCCGCTCGGGGCTGCGCCGCAGCAGCTCGGCGTGCAGCGTCCGGGCGAAGAGGGGGTGGAAGCGGTACCACCCGCCGGGCCCGGCGTTGCGCGTGAGGAAGGCGTTGGAGCCCTTGAGCTCGGCCAGCACCCGGGCGCCGTCGTCGCGGCCGGTGATCGCCTCGACCAGGCCGGCGTTGAGGCGCGGAGCGACCGCGGCCTCCAGCAGCAGGCGGCGGGTGTCCGGCGGCAGCGAGTCGATGACCTCGCCGGTGAGGAAGTCGCCGACCGCGGTGCTGAACGCGCCGCCGTCGTCGAGCACCCGCTCGGGCTCCGGGTGGCCGCGCATTGCCATGGCGGCGAGCCGCACGCCGGCCGGCCAGCCCTCGGTGATCGAGTGCAGTTCGTAGAGCGTCGCGCCGGGCAGCACCACGTCATGCGCCGCCAGCAGCTGCGCGGTCTCGCCGATCGTGAGCGAGAGGTCATTCGTGCGCATCTCGGTGAGCGAGCCGTTGACGCGCCAGCGGTACAGCGGGAGCGACGGATCCCGGCGGCACGAGAGCACCAGGTGCAGGCGGCCCATGCCGTGGCGCACCAGCGCCTCGAGCTCGGTGAGCGCGTCCGGGTCGCTGATCTCGCGCACGTCGTCGACCACCACGATGTGCGGGCGGTCGAGCGCGTCCACGGCGCGGAGCAGGTCGTCGCCGTACCACTCGCCGGTCTTGTCGAGCTCCTCGTCGGGCCGCGTCGAAAGGGCACCCAGCAGCTGGCCGGGCACGTCCGCGCCGTGTGCCGAATGGGACGTCACCCATCGCACCACCGGCGACTCGCTGCCCTCGCCGAGGCGCGCGGTGCGGGCCCAGGCGACCAGCGCCGCCGTCTTGCCCCATCCGGCGGGCGCGGTGACCAGCGTCAGCGGCGCGCGCACGGCGGCGTCCAGCTGAGCGATCACGCGATCCCGCATCACGTATCCCGGCGGCAGATCCGGCACCGCCAAACCTGACGACGGTGCGAATCCGCGGCGATCCTGCTGTACCAACGCTTGTGACACCCGTGCCCCCCGATTTCGCTGTCCCGGCTTCGCTTTCGGCTCTCCCGGTCAAACGTGACGAGCAAAGCACCGCTTTCACCGGCCGGGCCTCACCCGGCCTGGGTGGTCTTCCAGCGCGCGGGGCTCTGTTTGCCTTGTGTAGCAACGGTTCCATCGACGCCGCTGCGCCGACACTCCGCCCGCAGGAGGCTCACCCGGAACGGATGACGCGCGGTCACCACAAGGGTCGGCAGCGTTCCCGTATCGCCCGTCATTGTTGAACGGGCCGGGGAGGGGGATGAGCCAGCATGAGCGCTCTTGTCGGCGAGATCGAGCTGCGCCCCGAGAACGGGTTCGAGCTGAGTCTCCGGGGCTATCATCGCGCCCAGGTCGACCGGTACATCGCCACGTTGCAGATGCGCCTGACGACACTGGAGACCGAGTTGGCCTCGGCACGCTACCGCGAGCAGCAGCTCGCCGGCCGGGTGGAGCGCCTCAACACCGAGCTCAAACAATGCACCTGCGGCGACGAGAAGTCGAAGGTCATCGGCGGCCGCATCCAGCGCATGATCGAGCTCGCGGAGGAGGAGGCCGGCGCGCTGCGCGCCCAGGCCGAGCAGGACCTGGAGAACGCCCGGGCCGCCTCGGAGGCGATGCTCGCCGAGGCCCGCCAGCACGCCGAGGACGCGATGCGCGACTTCCAGACCGCGCTGTCCCAGCGTCGTACCGAGGAGGCCCGCGCGGAGGCCGCCCGCCGGGCCCAGTGGGACGCCCGCCGCCAGCGCCAACGCGAGGCAGCGGAGAACCTGCTGGCCACCACGCGCTCGGTCGGCAACGAGAGCCTGGAGGTGACCCGCCGGCTGTTGGACACGTTGACGGAGGAGCACGCCAAGCTGACCGCGGATGTCGAGCTGGCGGAGAAGGAGATGGCCAACCTGTCGTCGATGTGAGACGTCGCTGCCCCGCCCCGGGCCCCGGTCCACATTGGACCGGGGCCCTTCCGTCCGTCCGGCCGACCGCATGTCGGGCGGTGCCGCAGTGCGGACCGCGCGCCTTGCGTGGTCGGCCCACGTCTATCGGCTTACTTGGATGCCTCCATGATCAAGGGAAGTATTTGGCTGCCAGGACAGCCAGAAGTTTCCCTTGATCATGGCGCCTGCTGGGATGATCGCCGGTTCAGCACCTCGGCCGTACCCACCCTCGGTCTGCCGCGCGTTCGCACCCCCGTGCCGCCCGCGCGCCGCGTGTGCCGCACTGCCCACCGGCCCATGCCGCGCTTCGCGCGAGCCCAGCTGCGGCCGGCCGGGGCCGAGACGCCCGATGCATCAAGGATGATGCATCATCCTTGATGCATCAAGACTGATGCAGCGGCGCGCGCAACGTGGGTCAGCGGCTCGCGCAGCGCGGCGTGCGCGACGCGGGGCGCCCAGTGTCCGGCTTGCCAGTGCCCGCTTTGCCCGTCGGGCGCTGTTGGTCTGAGTCTCGGTCGGTCGACCGCCCGATTTGCGTATCGGGGGTGCCGCGGGGCGCCCAGTGCCCGCCTTGCCAGTGCCCGCCTTGCCAGTGCCCGCCTCGTCCGTTGCGGGGTCCGCCGGTCAGTGTTTCGGTCGGTCGACCGACCGATTTGCGTATCGGGGGTGCCGCGGGGCGCCCAGTGCCCGCCTTGCCAATGCCCGCCTCGTCCGTTGCGGGGTCCGCCGGTCAGCGTTTCGGTCGGTCGACCGACCGATTGCGTATCGGGGGGTGTCGCAGTGCGCCAGTGCCCCGCCTTGCCAGTGCCGGCCTTGCCCGTCGAGCGCTGCTGGTCAGTTGATTCGGTCGGTCGACCGACCGATCGCATAGCGGGCCGTGTCGTGGCCCGCCTCGCCTGCCACCTTGTCCGTCGCGGGTTCCGCTGGTCAGTGTCTTCGGGCGGTTACCGACCGACCGACGAAACGCATCGCGCCTGATGTATCGGATTTGATGCATCAGGATTGATGCATCAAAGCTGATCGGTAACCGTGAGTTGCCAACGAGAGTGGTCGATGGCCGCGTGAGTGGGTGAGTGCAGGACCTTCACCCAGGGTGGGTGACGACGCATCACTCGGATTGCCAGCAGGATTCTTGCCATGACGAGGCGAACGACCACCGAGCGGCGGGCCGCATGACCGCCACGCTGCCGGTGATCGGTGCGCCCGAACTGCGGGCGGATCTGACGGTGACTGCTGCACCGTCCACAGTGGTCCGCCCGTTCCCGCCAGCCGCGGGCATCACGTCGTCGGTGGTCCCCGACGTGATGACCCAGCTGGGTCGCCCGGTGAAAACCGTTGAGCAGGGGGTACTCAGCGGTCCAGGGGTCAGCGGTGAACATGGCCCGCGTCCTGAGCACCGGACGACCTTCAGCGAGGGCGGCGGGAGCCGATGGGTGGGCGGCTGATCCGGAGGAGGCCGCCCACCCATCGCAAATCACAGCAAAACCCTTCCTGATCGTCTGACATGGACGGCGCTTGAGGCGCCGGCGCGCTCCCAGGCCCGCGCCGGCGCCTTTGGCGTGTCTGGGGGAGGGCAAGCCACCGAAAAAGCAAACCCAGAGCAACGAAAGGGCCGGCCCGCCAGAACGGCGGACCGGCCCTCTCGATGTGACGCGTCAGCGCTCGTCAGCGCCCGTGCCGTAGCCAGAGGTCGGCGCGGCGTGCGCGGGCGAGCTCGGCCGGTTCGACGGCGGGTACGGGCCGGCGTTGGGAGCCGGCGGCGTCGGCGGCACGTGCGTGGCGGGCGGCTGGTAGGCGCTCGACTGCTGGTACGGGTCGGGAGCGGCATGCGCAGGCCCGCCCGAAGCCGGATCACCCGAGCCCGGGCCGGCCGAACCGGCCGAACCGGCCGAACCAGGCCCGGCGGGAGCCGGACCAGCCGGAGCGGGACCGGCGGCCGCGGGCACGTCCGGAGCCGCATGCGCGGGACCACCACGAGCGGGCGGCGGCGGCGCGTTCACCGGGAAGCCGGCCCCACGCGGCTGCTGGTAGTCGCGATCCATCATCCGATGGCTCCCCGCACCGGCCTCAACCGCAGAAGTGGCGTCCGACCAGTGCACGGTCAACGCGAACAGAATGATCACATCCAAAGTGATCATGAGGAGGGACCACACGGGGTACGCGCCGAGGGAGCCGACCTGCGCGATTGCGTGCACGCTGACGATGACGATCGCCGCGATGCGCGCGATGTTGTTGCGGGCCATCAGCCCGATGCCGGCGGCGAGGAGAAGACCGCCGAAGACGAGCATCACCACGCCCAGGCCGGTCAGGTCGACAACCACGAGGCTGTCGCCGTCGATGAAGGTCACCTGGTTCTGCAACAGCGCCACAAGTCCCTCGAGGAGGTTGAGCACCCCGATGACGACCAGCAACACGGCGGCGAAGGTGATCCAACCGAACCACGCGGTGCCGGTCCTGGCGGTTCTGGTCTCAGCCATGACCTGTCCTGTTCCTTTCCGGGTTTGGACACCGGTCGGAAAGGCGCACCGCAGGAGAGCTGGCTCGTCGTCCGGCCGCGGCGGACAAGAGAGGAGGCGCCGCGGCCGGATCCGGCGAAGCTCGTGTGGCGACCTCCCTCCCTTACGGACTTGCGAACCGGTGCTTTTGGATGCGATCGTTCGGCCGACCCGGATGATCGGGCATCACCCACCCGGTGTGAAAGGCGGACAAGAGGCCGCGGGCGCCCGGTGTGAGAGCTGATCACCTGCCGGAGCGCCACTCGACGCGCCGATGGACAGGTGGCCTCACCCGACCTGGGTGAGGACGGTTCACCCGGCGTCGTCGCCACAATGCCAACGTGGAGATGGCCTGGATACCCGGTGGCACCTTCGCCATGGGCGCCGAGGGCTTCTATCCGGAAGAGGCGCCGGTACAGAAGGTCACCGTAGACGGATTCTGGATCGACTCGCACCCGGTGACGAACGCGGAGTACGCGCTGTTCGTCCAGGAGACGGCGTACGAGACGGTCGCCGAGCGCCAGACCGACCAGGGGCCGCCCGGCTCGATGGTGTTCGTCCAGCCGCCCGGGCCGGTGCCCTTACGCGACTGGCGCGTCTGGTGGGAGCTGCGCCCCGGCGCCTGCTGGCGGCACCCGTTCGGCCCGGACTCCTCGATCCGCGGGCGCTCGGCCCACCCGGTGGTCCACATCGCGTACGAGGACGCGATGGCGTACGCGAGCTGGGCCGGCAAGGACCTGCCGACCGAGGCGGAGTGGGAGTTCGCGGCGCGGGGCGGCCTGGACGGCGTGTCCTACCCGTGGGGCGACGAGCCCGAGCCCGGCCGGGCCAACATCTGGAACGGGATCTTCCCCTGGCTCGACCGTACCGAGAGCGGGCACGGCACGAGCCCGGTGGGCGCGTTCGCCCCGAACGCGTACGGTTTGTTCGACGTGGTCGGCAACGTGTGGGAATGGACGTCCGACTACTACCGCTCGGGCAACGCGCGGTTCGACGCGGGTGACGACCCACTCACCCTTGCGGGTGAGGTCGCGGACAACCCGCGCGTCGACACCCCGGCCGGCGCCGCGGTGTTCGCCAGTCGCGTGGTCAAGGGCGGTTCGTACCTCTGCTCCACCGGCTACGACCACCGGTTCCGACCAGCAGCTCGGCAGCCCGAAGCCATCGACTCCGGTAGCTGTCACGTCGGCTTCCGGTGCGTCCGGAGGCAGCCCCAGAAGACGGGGTGACCACGCACCGTCATTTGTTCACCCCCTACGGGTGAGGCGACCTCACCTTTTGTCGCCTCACAATCCCGTGGTCATCCGCCGTGCTGCGGTGGGTGGGAGGGGGCGAAATACGTTGGGGCAGAAAACGCTCGTTGACACCATCACCCGTCCCGCACTGCACTTCGCAGTGCCCGAGCCGCCCCGCTATCACGTGCCGCGACCGCGTCTGTTGGACGCTCTCGATCGTGCCGTGGCGGGGCCTTTGACATTGATCTCCGCTCCGGCGGGGTGGGGCAAGACCACTCTGCTGGCCGAGTGGGTGGCGGCGGGCCGAGCGCCCTTTCCGCTGGCGTGGTTGACGGTAGAAGCGCACCACGGCCCACGTTTTTGGGAACACGTGCTGGAGGCGGTGGCCGCCGCGACGGCCGAGCACCAGGTGGCGGAGCCGCCGGCCGACGGCGAGGCGCTCGAAGCGCTCGTCGACCTGCTCCGCCGGCCGGGCCCGCCGGTCGTCCTCATCCTGGACGACCTGCAGGAGCTTTCGGTACCGCGGGTCTGGGGGGAACTGGAGACGCTGCTTTCCCAGGCGGGTGAACGCCTGCGTCTCGTCATCGCCTGCCGTACCGATCCGGCGCTCACGCTGTACCGCTTCCGCATCCGCGGCGCACTCTCCGAGCTGCGCACCGGCCCGCTGGGCTTCACGCTCGACGAGACCGCGCAGATGCTCGTGGCGCACGGGGTGCGGCTCGCCGAGTCGGCCCTGGTCGAGCTCCACGCGGTGATGAAGGGGTGGGCCGCCGGCCTGCGCCTCGCCGCGCTGGCCGTACAGGGTCACCCGGAGCCCGACAGCCTGGTGCCGCGGTTCGCGCTCCAGGACCGGGCACTGGGGGAGTACCTGGTCGGCGAGGTCTTCGACACGCTGCCGGAGGACGTCCGCGAAGTCGTCCTCTGCACGTCGGTCCTCGACCAGGTCAGTGCCGAGCTCGTCGAGGCGCTCACGGGGCGCGTCGACGGGGCCCGCATCCTGGCCCAGCTGGAGCACTCGAACCTGTTCGTGGTGCAGGGCAGCGGCAACGCCGGCATGTACCGGTGCCACCCGCTGTTCGGTCTCATGCTGTACGACGAGCTCCGCCATCGCCGGCCCGAACAGGTCCGGCAGCTGCACCGGCGCGCGGCCGACTGGTTCGCGTCGCACGACCTGCCCGCCGACGCGCTGCGCCACGCGCTGGCCGCCCGCAACTGGGGCCAGGCGTCGGACCTGCTGTCGCAGAGCTGGCAGGAGCTCGTCCCGGGCGCGCGGCTGCGCACCATCAAGGAGCTGGTGCCGCCGCCACCGCAGGAGGTCCGCAACGACCCGAAGCTGGCCCTGGCGTTCGCCGCCGAGCGGCTCGACGCCAGCGACCCGCAGGGGACGGAGACGTTCCTGCACCTCGTGGACCGGTCGCAGCACACGCTGGTCGACTCGGTCCGGGCGCAGCTGCGCCCGATCGTGGACAGCTTCCGCATGGCGGAGGCGCATCAGAGCCAGAAGCCGGAGTTGGTACTGGCAACCGCCCCCGCCCTCCTTCGTGAGGACACCGGCCTCGACGACCAGGACACCGCGCGCATGCGGGCCCTGGCCCTCGTCGCCGTGGGTGGTGCGCGGCTCATCCAGGGCGACCTGCCGGCCGCCGAGCACGCGCTGCTGGAGTCGCTCAACCTGGCCCGCCGCTGCGGCGGCGTCCAGTCGCAGCTGGCCGCACTACGACAGCTCGCCCAACTGAACGCGGCGCGGGGCAGACTCACCGCCGCCATGCGTTACGGCAAGGAAACGCTGGCGCTGGCCGACCGCGAGGGCCAGACGCAGGGCAGCGACGTGGTGTGGGCACAGTTGACCGTCGCCGAGGTCTGCTACCTCCAAGCCCGGGTGCGTGCAGCCGAGCATTACCTCGACCGTGCACTCGACGGAGGCGGCCTCGCCGACCCTGGTTTGGTGGCGGTGGCGACCATGTCCCGAGCACACATCCGCGCCGCCGCCGGCGACGCGCGATCGGCGTGCACGGAACTGGCCGCCATCCGCCGCCAGCTGGCCGACTGGCGCTACACCCCGCGGCTGCAGCACTGCGTCACGCTCGCCGAGGCGGAGCTGCGGCTCGCCGCCGGCGACGTGGAGGCGGCCAAGCGGCTGCTCACCCTGGAGCCGGTGGAGATGCTGGCGCCGTGGCTCGGCGTGGTGAAGGCGAAGGCCCACCTCGCGGAGCGGCGGCCGGCGGCGGCGCTGGGTGCGGTGCAGCCGTACCTCGAGCCGACCACCGGATCGCTCGTGTGGACCGTCGACGCCAACCTCACCTCGGCCCGGGCCCTGCGGGCGCTGGGCGACCGGTCGAAGGCCGGACGGGCACTGGAGCAGGCGCTGCGGTACTGCGACGACGAGTCCATCCGCTGGCCGTTCGTGGCCGGCGGCCAGCCGGTGCGCGAGCTGCTGGTGACGTACCTGCCGGCGGGCAGCGGCTTCCGCAGCCTCGCCGAGGACATCGCCGCCGAGCTCAACGGCTTCGGCCGCCCGGTGGCCGCGGCGGGGGAGCTGGCCGAGCCGCTCACCGAGCGGGAGCTGGCCGTCCTGCGGTACCTCCAGGGCACCCTGTCGGCCGGTGAGATCGCCTCGATGCTCTACGTATCCGTCAACACCGTGAAGACCCACATGAAGAACATCTACCGCAAGCTGGGCGTGGGCCGTCGCCGCGAGGTCATCGAGCGGGCCCGGGAGCTCAACCTGCTGTAGGCAGTCGAACCGCAGAGCGCGACCACACCCGCCCGGTGGTCGCGCTTTTCTGTGTCCTCAGCACCCCGGCCGGCAAGGCAACCCGGCCGGCAAGGCAACCCGGCCGGCAGAGCAACACCGACACACAGCAAAGCGGCGGCGTCCACGATGGACGCCGCCGCTGACGCTGCGCGGTGCAGGGAAGGGGCGCTCAGTGCTCCACGTACGGGCGAGCGCCGATGGCGGCCAGTTCCTGCGGCTCGTCGTCCTCGACGACCGCGATGACGACCGGCAGTGGGTCGACCAGCGGGTCGAGGGTGGCCCGCTGGACCGGCACCACGGACTCCTCCACGGGCTCGGCGAGCTGCACCGGCACCGTGGCGTGGCCGATGGCCTTGGTCCACATCGCCGGCTCGTCGGGGTCGACGATCTCGGCCTCGATGGTCTCCGACGCGATCGCCTCGGGGTCGATCATCAGGTCCACCAGGATGATGTCGCTGTTCGCCGCGCTGTGCCGCACGATCGGGCGGCCCGCCTTGTGCCGGCCGCGGTACGTGTCGGAGCGGTTGTTGCGCCGCAGCGCCAGCTTGGCGGTCGGCGTCGGCACCGGCTGCTCCTCGTCCTCATCGACCGCGCGGCTGCGGGGCACCGTCAGGACGAACAGGATGATCACGTCGAGCGTGACCATCAGCAGCGACCATGCCGGGTACGCCCGCAGCATGGCCAGCTGCGAGATCGCGTGCAGCGCGACGATGCCGGCCGCGGCGAACTTCACCGCGCCCTTGCGCCGGCGCAGTGCGATGCCGGTGACGCCGAGCAGCACCCCGAGCGTCACCGTGGCGGCGGCCCAGGTGCCGGCGCTGGTGAACGCCACGGCATCACGGTCGAAGCCCACCCCACCGCTGGCGAACCCCACCAACAGCCCTTGCGAGACGTTCAGCGTGCCCACGAGCGTGAGCATCGTCGTGCCGAACGCCGTCCATTCCCTCACCGCACCGCCGCCGTTGCGCATCCGCGGTCGTCTCCCTTGCCTGAGTCGATGCCTGTGTCGAAGAAGAAGGAGGGATGAGCGGGAAAAACGTTGAGGCCGTGCCGGCCCCGGTCGGAACCGAGACCGGCACGGCCTTATTTCCCCCGTTACTTGTTCCCCCCGGAACAGGCGCGACAAGTGGTGTTCCGATCACGCCGCCCGCGTGACCGATCCACCGGCACCGACCCCTCCGTGCCGGACACCGGGAGGGCGGTTGATCCCTCCCGCGGACGAGGGCGGATCCCCCGGCCTTCCCGGTTTCCGGACATCGGCGCCAGCCGAAATCGGCAACGTGTCGTGCCTGGGGACATGATTCGAGCGATCGGGGTGACCAGGGATCACCCTCGATGGGTGACCAGGCGGGTGGCCGCCCGGCGAAGCTACACGGGCTCGGCCGCCAGCAGGCAGGCGTCGTCGTCGGGGTTGCCGCGCCGGGCGTGGTCGAGCGCGCTGCGCAGCCGCTCGCCGGGTGCCGAGGTGCGCATGGCGACGCGCACGTCCTCGGCGAGGTCCTGCACGCCCTGGTCGATGGCCTGGTCGCGCTGCTCGACGACGCCGTCGGTGTACATGAACAGCAGCTCCCCGGCGCGCAGCTCGACGACGGCGTGGCAGTAGCGCGCCGCCGGGTCGACACCGAGCGCCATGCCGGGCGGCTGGAACAGCGGTGAGACGCCGTCGGCCGTCGCGCGCAGGATCGGCAGGTGGCCGGCGCGGGCCCAGGTGAGCGTGCGATCGGCACGGCGGAACCGGCCGCACACGGCGGTCGCGATCGTGGTCGTGTTGCGGCGGCACAGCATGCGGTTCAGCGCGGACAGCACCGCGCCGGGCTCGTCGCCGGCCAGCGCCAGGCGGGTCATCGCGGCCCGCAGCTGCACCATTGTGGCGGCCGCGGTCGGGCCGTGGCCCATGACGTCGCCGACGGCCAGCATGACGTCGCCGCCGGGCAGGGCGATGCTGAGGTACCAGTCGCCGCCGACGTTCGCGATGCGGTCGGCGACCTCGCACCGCACCGCCACGCGAACGCCGTTGACGTCGTCTTGCAACGCGAGATCGTGCACCGCGAGAGCCATCATGCACCACATCCTCGGCCCGGGGTCGCCGCCGGTCGGAGCACCGGTGACCGCAATATCGTGGCCTCTGGCGCCGGGTGGGCGGCTCGCCCGAACCGGGTGGTTCACCGCGTGGTCCCGGCCACCCCGGTCGGGTGAGCGGTGCTCAGATGAGGCTCAGCTCCCTACCTCGCCGGACCGCGTCGCGGCGCCGGCTCACCCCCAGCTTGCGGTAGACGTGCCGGACGTGCGTCTTCACCGTGTTGGCCGAGACGCTGAGCACGGTGGCGATCTCGGCGATCGACAGCATGCTGCGCAGGTACTGCAGGACCAGCGTCTCCCGCTCGGTGAGGGCCTCGGTGAGGCGCTCGTCGATCACGGGCGGCGCCGAGACGGGCTCCGCGACGCCGGTCGGCTCGGGCATCGGCGCCACCTGCGCCGGCAGCGGCGCGGGGGGCAGCGAGCGCTCCTCGGGCGGGTCGAGCAGTTCGGAGATCCACGAGCCGTGTCCGATGAAGGGCAGGCGGATGTTCTCCGGCCCGGCCAGCCGCAGGGCCCGTTCGATCCGCTCGGTGGCCCCCGGCAGGTTGCCGAGCTGCCGGAGCGCCTGAGCCAGCAGGACCATCGCCGCCACGGTCAGCACGAGCGACGCGGGCTCGCCGGCCAGCACCCGCTCCACGGTACGCGCCGCGGCCGCCGGGTTGCCCTCGGCGATGCTGACCCGGGCCGAGGCCAGCGCCACCTCCGGGTTGCCCGGCTGGAGCCGCTCGGTGTCGTCCAGGATGTCGCGCGCCTTGTCCAGGTAGCCGTCGAGCAGGCACAGGTCCGCGTGCAGGACCCCTACGGCGACCCCCGCCGTAGGGGGCAGCGCGGAGCTGCGCCAGCCGAGCAGCGGCTCGAGCGCCTCGGCGGCGCCCGCGTGGTCGTCCTGGGCGAACAGCAGCTGCGCGAAGGCGAGCGAGCCGGCCACCCACTGGCCGGGATCCGCCGACGTGTGCGCGCTGATGCTCTCCTCCAGGTGGAACCGGGCCTCGTCCAGCTGCCCGCGCTCGCGGCACACGGCAGCCAGGACCAGCCGGGCGTAGCTGATGCTGCGCGACTCGGCGATGCCCGCGTCGCGGCAGCCGTCGATGACCCGCCGCGCGCACGCCGCCGCCACCGACAGCCGGCCCCGCATGAGGTGGGCGATCGCCTGCTGGCGGTTCGCCTGGACGACCAGCAGGTTGAACCCCGACGTGCGGGCCAGCTCGGAGCCGCGCTCCAGCGCCGTCTCGGCGTCGTCGACCGCCCCGCGGGACAGCGCGGCCCCGGCCAGCGCCACGTAGGCCACCGCCCGCGCGGCGTCCGTCGAGTCGGCGTACAGGTGCTCGCCGGTCGCCTCCTCGGTCCGGGCCAGCAGGCGCACGGCCGCGGTACCGCTGCGGTGCGAGTCCTCCAGGGCGATACCCTCGGCGACCCGCAGGGCGGCCAGGATCTCCGCCTGGGTCGCGCCGGGCGACTCGCCGAACGCACGCTCGCCCAGCCGGATGAAGCCCGACATGCCGTTCTGGTCTCCCGTGTCCCGGCAGCAGATGGCGAGTGCGAACGCGAGCAGTGGGCGCTCGGCGATGTCCTGCGGCGGGCGTGGTCCGGCGCGTGGGGACAGGGCGCGCGGGCCCGAGCCGATGAGCTCCGGCCAGTACTGGAAGAAGATGCGCTCGGCGGTGATCCAGTCGCCGCCGGCCGCCGCGTGGGCGAGCGCGTCGCTCGGCAGGCCGTTCGCGGCGTACCAGCCGGCCGCGGCGCGGTGCAGGTTGCGCTCCTCGGCCGGCAGCGTCGCCCGGACCTCGGCGCGCAGGACGGCGCGCAGCAGGCGGCGGTAGCGGTACCAGGAGTGGGAGCCGCCGTAGAAGGTGGCCAGGGCGTTGGCCCGGCTCATCTGGGCCAACAGGCGGGCGCCGCCGCGACTGCCGGTCAGCGCCTCGACCAGCCCGGGGCACACCGTCTCCAGGATCGACGTGCGCAGCATGACCTCGCGCAGGTCGGGGTCGAGGTGCTGGAGGATTTCGCGCCGGACGTACTCGGTCAGGCCCACGCCGTCGTTCAGCCCGGCGTCGCCGACGACCAGGTCGGTGATGATCCGCTCGGGCTCGTGCCGGCCGACCATGGCGGCCAGGACCACCGCCACCGCGGCCGGCCAGCCCTCGGTCACGTGCCAGAGCGCGTACCGGAAGTGCTGCGCGAGGCGCACGTCGTGCCCGGCGGCGAGGCCCGTCACCTCCTCCTGGGTGAAGGAGAGGTGGTCGGTGCGCAGCTCGGTGAGCTGGCCGCGGACGCGCCAGCGGTACAGCGACAGGGGCGGCTCGCTGCGGGCCAGGATGAAGAAGCTGATGCGCTCGCCGAGCCGCGCGATGAGCCGCTCCAGGCGCCGCAGGACCACCAGGTTGGTGACGTGATGCAGGTCGTCGAGGACCACGACGGCGCGCTCGTGGCGCTGCGCGTTGCTCCACGCGTAGGTTGCCGGGTCGACGGCGATGCCGGACGCGGTGAGCGCCGAGGTGAGCTGACGCCACGCCGCCGCGCCGCAGTTGGCCTCGAACCGCACGTACGCGGTGCGGCCCGGCGCCCTTCCGGAGCGGATCCACGACGTGGCGAGCACGGTCTTGCCCCAGCCCGTCGGGGCGCACAGCAGCGTCACCGGGTGCGCGACGGCCGCGTCGAGTTGGTCGAGGAGCCGGGCCCGGGCGAGATGGGTGCCGGGCAGCTCCGGGACTCCGTCGTCCGGTCGCGGGTCGAGCTGGTGCGACCGGATCTCCATGGGGCGGACCACCGCGGGGGTCCATCCCGACGCGCCGAGAAACCGTTCGGCGGCGTCGTTGTGCGCCAATCTGTCGAGTGTGCTCTCACGTGGAACGCTGTGCTGACTCGTGTGCACCGTCACTCCCGAAGCCGCGGGGTATACGAC
Organism: Dactylosporangium sp. NPDC005572; assembly: GCF_040605515.1. Lineage (NCBI taxonomy): Bacteria > Bacillati > Actinomycetota > Actinomycetes > Micromonosporales > Micromonosporaceae > Dactylosporangium > Dactylosporangium sp. NPDC005572. The sequence goes on from NZ_JBEXCY010000091.1 coordinate 40,232, forward strand.
GTGCGGTTCGAACCTTTCCGGTGGTGTGAATGGCCGACTACCGACGCGGACCACCTTAGATCTCAGGGTGGCCCGTGGGGAGTCCTGCATTTAGAAACATCGATGGAAACAGCCGTGGAGGCAACCCCACTTCCGGAGATTCGGCGCTCAACGAATAGACGGATACCGATTTATTGCCGAGTTGCAGTGAACTCCGTGTGTGCATACGCTCTTGCGAACGGTGAAATTTGTCCGGTTTTGCTGTCCGTGTGAGTTGTAGCCGACCGGCCCTTGGCTACGGACGGTGAACCCCCGCGGGGTAGGGGCGCGGTGCGGTGCCCGAGGTGTGCGGCATGAGGGGTAGATCGGCGCATGGGATGGCGTGATCGTTCGAACAAAAGATCGCAATCTACCTATGGGCTCGGCGTGTTGCTGGTCGATCTACCTATATTCACGTTACCAACTACTTAGGCACCCTCAGAGAACGCTCGGTTTGCTACTCCGAATTACAACCGTGTCATCAAGGACACTCCTCCTAGATGGCCTCGGTGCTACTCAATCGCGTGCCAATCTGCAAGTTGCAGGGCGTGATAGGCGACATTTCCGGCATGTCAGGCAGCCAGGCCTACCCCGATCGTGTGTGCATGTCACCCGTTCGCGTTTTCTACAAAGTTGTAGAAGAGATGCAGCCCGTTTCAGCCGTCTTGCGGGGACTTCAGCTGGCTTGCGCCTGCGCGGCGGTCACCGCGGCGTCCTCGGCCACCGGCAGGCCGGAGGCGCGGGCGAACGCCGAGAGCCCCTGCATCAGCGCGGCCCGGTCGTCCGGCGACATCCGGCGCAGCACGGCCGCGATGGTCTCCTGCCGCTGCCGGCCCAGATTGTCGAGCAGCTTGCGGGCGGTCGGGGTGAGCACCAGCCAGACCTCGCGGCGGTCGCGGTCGTCGGCCGTGCGGCGCAGCAGATCGGCCGCCTCCAGCCGGTCGCACAGCCGGCTCGCCGAGGACGGCGCGGTGTGCAGTGCGATGGCGAGCTGGGTCAGGTTGATCGAGCCGGCCTGGGCGACCACACCGAGCACGCGCAGCTGCGCCGCGGACACGCCGGAGTTGTCGTTCGCGGCGCTCGTGGCGACGACCAGTGCCTGACCCGCGGCGTCGACCAGCGCCGCGGCGGCAAGGGCCGCGTCGTCGCTACCAGACGGGTGCGGTGAGGGTCTGCTCCGCACGATGTCCTCCGGGTGCAGCGGGAGTCACGGGTCGGCTCGGGGTGCCCAGTCGAGACAGATGATCAGCGCGTCGTCGGCGAGCTCGGCACCTGCGTGAAAGTCTCGCAGGCTCCGCATGACGCTGCTGATCGCCTCGGCCGGTGGTTGCAACCGGGTCGATCGTATGGCACGGCTCAACTCGCGCTCACCGTACGTCGCCTCCGGCCGGGCGGCTGCATGCACCCCGTCGCTGACGATGAACAGCCGATCGCCGGGTTGCAGCTGGCCGGTCTCCTCGGTGTACCGCGTGTCGCCGAACATGCCCAGGGGCAGCTGCGGGTCCAGGGCCATGTCCTGAGCCTGCCCGTTGCGCACCAGGATCATCCGCGGCGAGCCGGCGTCGATCATGCGCAGCTCGCCCGTGGCGGTGTTCAGCGACAGCAGCAGGGTCGCGAGGTGCCGGGTGCCCCCGTACTGCGAGAAGATCGCGTCGGCCGCGAGCACCGCCTGGTCGGCGAGGTCGCCCGGGCTGCTCTGGCCGGCCGGGATCGACCGGCGCGCGTTGCGCATCGCGTTGACGGTCAGCGTTGTGAGCAGGGCCGCCTCGAGTCCGCTGCCCATGCCGTTGAGGGCGGTCACCGTGAGCCAGTCGCCGTTGACGGACCAGTCGAAGTGGTCGCCGCAGACCGCGTACGCCGGCTCCAGCTGCCCGGCCAGCTTCACGCCGGGCTGCTCGTAGCCGCGGGCCGGCAGTAGATCCCACTGCATCTCGGCGGCCATCGTGAGCCGTCCCCGGCTCCGGCGGGCCAGGTGGTAGCGGTCGGTGCGCTTGTAGGCGGCCTGCAGGGCGACCGCGAACGACTCCGCCAGGTCCTGCAGGCGCGGGCGCTCGGCCGGCACCCGGTCCGGGTCGAGCCCGACGCTGAGCACGCCGACCCGCTCACCCCACGCGCTGAGCGGCAGGTGCAGCCGGGCCAGGCCCTGGCCGTCGCCGTTCTCCAGAACCGTGGTCTGGCTGGCGAACGCCCGGGTGGCCGGCGCCAGCTGCTCGTCGACCGTGCCGGGCAGGTCGACGCCGGTGGGCGCGAGCGTCGTCGTGCGGTAGTCGGCCAGCCACACGGTGCTGCTCTTCGCGCCGTGGGTCGCGCTGAGGTACGCATCGAGCGTCTCCACCAGCCGATCCGGTCGAGCCGTCCGCAGTGCCTTGTCGATACCAACGGGGGACATGCGAGCCTTTCCGCCAGCCCTTGCTTGCCGTATGGCAAATAATATAGGGCAGTGGTCTCAGCTCTGTTGGTACCCAGTCGGGCGGTGCTTCCTACACCCAGCGAGATCCAAGCCACATGCGGCTGAACCACTCGGTGTACGTAATGTCCATTCCGCTATAGATCGGATAGAAGTACGCGAAGCAGGCGGCGACCAGCAGGACATAGGCGCCCGCGACGATCGAGCCGATCAGCCGCTGGTCGCTGTTGGGCCGCAGGCGCCGGGCGGGGCCGATGATCGCGCCGAGCACGTAGACCACGGCGAGCACCAGGAACGGCTCGGCCGGCAGCGCGTAGAAGTAGAACATCGTGCGGTGCTCGGGCATGTCCCGGAACCACGGCACGATGCCGGCCAGGGCGCAGGCCAGGATCAGCCAGGCGCGGCCGTCGCGGCGGGCGACGGCGAGCCAGCCCAGCCCGATCAGCGCGGGCAGGAACGACCACCACAGCAGCGGGGTGCCGAGCAGCAGGATCTCGGAGGCACAGCTGCTGGCGTCGCAGGGGCCGTCGGTGTTCCAGTAGAACGCGACCGGCCGGCCGAGCAGCAGCCACTGCCACGGCCACGACTGGTACTGGTGCTTGCTGCTCAGGCCGGTGTGGAAGGTGTACGCCTCGACGTGGTAGTGCCACAGGTTGACCAGCGGGTCGATGAAGCGGTCGCCGGCCAGGCCGTTCGACTGCGCGTACCAGTGCCGGAAGTAGCCGTCGTCCGAGGCGAACCAGCCCCACCAGGTGCCCAGGTAGGCCAGCACCGCGAGGCCGACGATGGCGGCCGTCCAGCCGATCGCCCCGGGGAGGCCGTCGACCACCCAGTGCTTCGCGCCGGCGCTGCGGCGGGCGGCCATGTCGAAGATCGCCACGGCGATCGCGAAGAGGATGAGGTACCACAGGCCGCTCCACTTCACGCCGCAGGCGAGGCCGAGCGAGACGGCGCAGGCGATGCGGTACCACGGAACGCCCAGCTTGAGGCGGCGGTTCGGGTCGTGGCCGGCCTCCAGGGCGGCGAGCCAGCGGGCCCGGCGCTGCTCGCGGTCGAGGACCAGGAAGTAGAAGGCGACGACGATCCAGA